>JAITQI010000068.1 GCA_031289065.1 Oscillospiraceae bacterium | reverse complement strand
TGTCGATCACGCCGGTGGTTTTGTCACCCTCGACGATGGGGATGACCACCGGGCAGACCGAGAGGCCGAATTGGGCGCGCAGGGCTTCCAGGGTCTTGTAAAAGTCGGCGTTCTCCTCGTCGAGTTTGGAAACGTAGAACAGTCGGGGCCGTTTGTGGTCCGACACATTCTTCCAGGCCTTCTCGGTGCCCACCCCCACGCCGCTCTTGGCGCTGGCCAGGATGAGCCCCGCCTCGGCGACGCGCAACGCTTGCAGCACCTCGCCGACAAAGTCGAAGAAGCCGGGCGTGTCGATGATGTTGAGCTTGTGGCCGGAGAAATCCACCGGCAGCAGGCTGGCCGACAGGGAAATTTGGCGCCGGATTTCCTCCGGGTCATAGTCGCCTACCGTGTTGCCGTCGGCCACCCGGCCCAGCCGGTCGGTTCCCTTGGCCAGGTAGAGCAAACTCTCGGCCAGGGATGTCTTGCCGTCGCCGCCGTGGCCCAGCAGACACAGGTTGCGGATGTTTGAAGTCATGGGGCATTTCTCTCCTTAATCACAGACTATTCAAAAACGGAACCCGCCGCCCTTCCGGCGTCACACGGGCCCCGTCAAAGATTCCGCATAACATTCAATATTATAGTACAGTCTTTGGAGAAATTCAATACGCATTTTGGAATCTTCACCAATTGCGCAAGATCCCATCAATACCTGTGTGCCCAGCCGGAGATGAGGAAGGTGGGGAGGGTCCACAGGGCCAGGTAGAGGATGACGTTGCAGGGGGAGGCGATGGCGGCCTCGCCCTTGAAGGTGAGGAAGGCCATCAGCACAAGGCCCAGCAGGGCGCACAGCAGGTAGACGGCCAGGTTGACCCGGGTCACCTGCCCCAGGCGGCGTCCGGCCACGACGGCTTCGGCGTAGGGGTACAGGCCGTCTCGGGCCACCACGGCGACCGGGCGGGTGAGGCTGTCTTCCCGGGGGTCGGACAGTTCCAGGCGCTGTTCGATGGGGGGGTATTCGGCCGCGTCCAGCTTGAGCCGGAAGCGTTTGCCCACCGACAGGGGGGTGAGGTTGACGTCCCGGGTGGCGAAGACCGGCGTGATGTCGTGGCGCAGCAGCATGGACAGGGCGACGCGCACATGGCTGGTAGGGGTGTAGTTGATGGCGAAGACACCCACCAGGTCGAGGTTGACCGAGATAAAGAGGATGTTTTGCAGTTTGATGCCCTGGGGCAGACGGATGCCCATGCGCAACATAAAGGCGGAGTTGCCCAGCAGGACGCTGTCCCCCCCGATTTCTCCGCCCAGGCCTCCGCCCTCGTAGTGCCGGAAGGAGTTGACCTGGCGCAGTGTGTCGGACTGGCCCCGGAGCAAATCGTCAAAGGCGCTGGCCAGGCCGGAATGGGAGGCGGCGGTCAGGCTGGCGGCATAGGAGATCATTTTGTCGAAGCCGAAACTGCCGAACACCTTGAGCCCATTGAGGGTGACGGTTCCGGGCGGGAAGAGATCCCCGTCGGTGAGGATGACCGACACGGGCTGGTAGAAGGCCCTGGCCCCGGCCCAGCCTGCCAGGGCGGAACCGCTCAGGGAGAGCCGTTTGACGACCTTCCGGAAGGGGAGGGGATAGCAAAACGCGGCGCAGAAGGGGGCGACCACCGACATGAGGGCGGCGAAGGCCCAGAAGAACCGGCCGGGGCGATCCTGCCCCACCGAGGCGATCAGGGCAAACAGCAACGCGGCCAGCGCCCCGAGGGGCACTAAGAAGTGGGCGAACCGGGCGGCGCCGTCGTCCTGTTCGGTTTGGGCGACGAAGTTTTCCAGGCTGCCCCGGGTCTTGACCAGGGCGCCGCCCTCCCACAGGGACTCCTCCCGCTGCACCGTGAAGGGCTGCCCGGTGAGGGCGGCGGTCTGGTAGGCCCGGCGGCAGGCTTCGTAACGGGTGCGCTGGGACCACATGGCGCACAGCACCGACAGGGCCGATACGGCGCAGTAGGGCAGGATGGGCGGGTTTTGGGGGTCCTGACTGCCGTAGTGGTAGCTGACGAGGATGGAGACGACGTGGAGAATGCTGGCCAGGCAAGACAGCAACACCGCCGACTCCATGCCGGGCCGGAAATGGGCCAGGTCGGACAGCCCTTTGGACAGTACGTCGATGGCGCAGGCCATGGCCAGCGTCAGAAAGATCATCTGTATGAGCAGGTAGAGCGTGGGTTGCTGCCAGAGGGTTAGGGCGGGGGGCATGGACAGCCCCAGCCGGTGGGCGAAGGTGATCAAGGTCAGAAAGAAGCACAGCCCGACGGTCAGGCCCAGACGGAGGGTGAAAAAGCGGAGATAGACCGTCAGCCGGGCGGCCGCCTTGTCCACCGCGAGGACGGGCCCCTGGGGTTCGCGCCGCCGGGCGCGGCGGCGCAGGAGGGTCAGCAGGGAGTCCCCCTGCTTTTCGCCCTCGTCGGGGTAGAAGGGATGCTCTTCCTCCTCCTCCATGTCCGCCCCGGCGTCCGCCGGGTGGGGCCGCACGAAGCTGTCGGAGGGGGCGAAGGCCTTGTCAAACACCCCGGGCTGGCCCAGGTCGGTGCCCCAGTCCACGCCCATCGACTGGATTTCCGCCATGAGGCGCTCGTCCGCGGGCGGTTCGGGGCGGGGTTCCCGTTTTTTACGGCGCTTGGCGCGGCTGTGTGGCGGGGTCTCCTCGGGGGGATATGGGTCGCCGGGGGCAAGCGCCTCCGGCGGGCGGTAGGGCGCTTCAAGGTCCTCGAATTTGGCGGGTTTGGGCCGCCGGGCCGGTTTTTGGGGGGCCGGAGGGGTCTCTTCGAGACGGGATGTTTTGGGTTTGGCCGCCCGGGAGGGCGCTTCGTGGTGGGCGGCCTCGTGATGGGCGGCCTCACGGTGAGTGGCTTCGTGGTGACGGGGCTCATGATGGGGGGGTTCGGGGGCGGGTTGGGCCTGGGCTATGGCCTTCATTTTTTCGGCCAATTCCTTGAAGGCTTGGGTTTCCAGGCTGACCGGCTCCTCGGGGGGCTTGCGGCGGGAACGCCCGGACAGAGCGGAGTCGTAGCGGTACTCGGACAAAATCTCATTGACGGAGAACCGTTGCGAGTCGGTGATCACGTGCCCGTCGATGAGATCTTTGGCCTCCTCCAGGTCATGTCCGCGTTTTTTTTCGTCCATGCTGCCACCCCCGTTTCTGCCCGTCGGGCGCTGGTTTCTGAAATATTTTTCTCGGGGGCGAACGGCTGTCCGTCCCCGATGTGTTACAAGGATTGGTTGTTTTGAGCCGCTGTCCGCTGCCTTTTGTCGGCGCACGCGCCGATGGCGATGGCGGCGGCGGCGGCCACGCCCAGGGAGGACACATGGCCGCGCATGGGGATGCGCACCAAAACGTCACACTCCTCACGGGCCAAGCGGGACAACCCGGTGCCCTCGGAGCCGAGCACCAGAGCGACGCCGCCGGTGAAGTCGGCCTCGAACACCGACTGGGCGCCCTCGGCGTCGGCGCCGTAGACCCAGATGTTTAACTCTTTCAGCTGCCGCAGCAGGGACGGGACGCCGGGGACACGGGCCACCGGCAGGTACTCCAGCGCCCCGCAGGAGGCCTTGGCGGTCAGGGGGGAGAGGCCGGCGCTGCGCCGTTTGGGGAGCAGCAGCCCATGGGCCCCCATGGCTTCGGCGGTGCGCAGGATGGAGCCCAGGTTGCCGGGGTCTTCCACCCCGTCGCAGACCACTAAGAAGGGGGGTTCGCCCTTGGCGCGGGCGGCGGCCAACATATCCGCAAGGTCGCTGTATGTCCAGGCGGCCACCACGGCGATGATCCCCTGATGGTTGTGGGTTTGGGACATGGCGTCCAGCCGGGGTCTGTCGCAGAGGACGACCACCGCGCCGGCGCGGCGGGCCTCCTCGGTCAGAGCGCCCAGGCCGGGCGCCTCTTTGAGGACGTAGAGCCGATCCAGCGGCCGACCGGCGCGCAGGGCTTCGGCCACCGCCCGACGGCCTTCGGCCTGGGTTCGGTCGGAATGTTCCAAAAGGCTTCCTCCTTCGGGGCGATTCGCATGAGGGCATTATATCATAGGGAAGAGGGGATGACAAGGTCAGGGGGCCTATTTTTGTCCGGCCCGGTGTGGAAATCCCCTGTTCCGGGTCGAGTATTTTCTTTGCTGTGAGCGGGCGGGAAGCCGCCTTGGGGCGCTTCTTTGAAAAATGATTTGCTTTCCGGAGAAACATACGATAAAATATGAGAAGTTCTATGTTGGCGAAAGGGATGACATTCCTATGGCAAGTGCAATCAATCGTATCGGGGTACTGACCAGCGGCGGAGACGCGCCGGGGATGAACGCGGCCATCCGGGCGGTGGCGCGGGCGTCGGCGGTGGCCGGTGTGCAATGTCTGGGCATTCGGCGGGGGTACAACGGGCTGATCAACGGCGACGTGACCGAGCTGACGCCGGACAGCGTGGGCGGGCTGACCCGCCGGGGCGGCACCATGCTGTATACCGCCCGTTCCCCCGAGTTTATGACGCCCGAGGGGCAGAAAAAGGCGGTGTCCACCTGCCGCTATCTGGGGTTGGACGGCATCGTGGCCATCGGCGGGGACGGCACCTTCCGGGGGGCTTTGGATCTGTCGGCCCACGGCGTGGCGGTGGTGGGCGTCCCGGGCACCATCGACAACGACATCGCCTGCACGCATTATTCCATCGGCTTTGACACCGCCTGCAACACGGCCATCGACTGTATCGACAAGCTCAGCGACACCATGCAGTCCCACGAGCGGTGCTCGGTGGTGGAGGTCATGGGCCGCCGGGCGGGGCATTTGGCGCTGTACGTGGGTATCGCGGTGGGGGCCACCGCCGTGCTGGTGCCCGAGCGGGAGGTGGACTTTGAGCGGGACGTGGTGGAAAAAATCCGCCGGTCCCGGATTCAAGGGCGAAACCACTTCATCATCATCGTGGCCGAGGGCTGTATCCGGGCCACCGACGTGGGCCGCCGCATCCAGGAGGAAATCGGCCTTGACCCCCGGGTGACCATTCTGGGGCACATCCAGCGGGGGGGCCGCCCCACGGCGCGGGATCGGGTCACGGCTTCCCGCATGGGCGTTTTCGCCGTGGAAACCTTGGCGGCGGGGCGCACAAACCGGGTGGTGTGCATCGTCAACGGCGAAATGCGGGACTTTGACATCAACGAGGCCCTGTCCATGCACAAGGACCTGCAGGATTCCATGTACAACACCGCCGTCACGCTGACGACGGGCTGAAGCGCGCCGGTTGGCGGCGCCGCTTGACAGCTCCATTTGATCTCTGAAGGAGTTTACAGGTATGGAATTCCCGTTCGGATTGCGCCCGGTGGGCGTGACGGGCCTATTGGACAACACCTTCCGGGTGTATCGGCGCAACTTGGGGGCTGTGCTGCTGTTTGCCCTGCTCATCGGCGGGCTGAGCCAGTTCCTGGCCCAGGCCGTGTTGCTGTTACCCGCCTTTCGGGACACTTACGCCGCCAACTACAATGATTTTTTGCAGCGGTATCTCGACATGCTGTCGGGAGGGCTGACCGATTACAGCTACGCGGAGGTGGGCGACCTTTACGGGCAGGCCGGGCGGGTGTTCGCGGCCTCGGCGGTGTCCATGGTCATCGGTCTGCTGGTGGG
>JAITQI010000026.1 GCA_031289065.1 Oscillospiraceae bacterium | reverse complement strand
GTGCCGCCGCCCATACCGGCCGTGATGAAGACCATGTCGGTGTTTTCCAGGAGTTTAGAGATCTGCGCCCGGTTTTCCTCGGCCGATTTACGCCCAATTTCGGGATCGGAGCCCGCGCCCTTACCCCCGGTCAGCTTTTCGCCGATCTGGAGTTTATAGGTGGCGTTGGAGTTGGCCAAAGCCTGTTTGTCAGTGTTGATGGCGACAAACTCGACGCCGCGCACCCCCGCGTTCATCATCCGGTTGACGACGTTGTTGCCGCCGCCGCCGACTCCGATGACCTTGATGGCAACTACATTGTCGCCGCCTGTATCGATTTCAAAGGGCATTGTGTGAGACCTCCCATTTTTTCCGTCGCGGCCGCTGCGACCGAAAACGGCATCAGTATCGTGAATTATTCCTCGCGTCCCGCCGCAGATTCGGCTTGTCCCTTTTCAGCGCACCTGAAAAATGCCGAATAGAACGGGGGAACACGGCTCAAAACGGAGAAAATCCCTGTGATTGACTTGATATTTTATCGAGGCTGTTATCCCGGAGCAGAAGTAAACATTATTCCAACTCCATCGAGACATTCTCCGACAAAACCACTTCTGATATTATACCTTTTTTTTTGCGCCCGGTCAAGAGAAGCCTGCGTATTTCCGCAAAGTTTTGAAAAATAGTGTTGATAAAGAAAACGACGGCCGCCCCATACCAGTCCAGCCAGAGCCGTTGACAGCGGTATATCGGTCCGGCGGCGATGAGGGCGCCGCCCGGGACGTCGGTCAGAAAAATATTGGCGCGGAAGCGGTTCCGACTTTCGGAAGGCAGAAGTTGGGGGAAATTTAGCCGTCCTCCGTTTCGTCCTCATCCTCCGGGGCGGGGCTGTTGGTCTCGGCGGGGGGGATGGCGGCGGTGCCGCCGGGGACGGGCGGGGCGCTCTCCCGGGCGGGGATAAAGCTGACGCTGTTTTGGGCGGCGGCGCGGGAGACGTCGATGGTGCCTTGGGCGCTGTCGGCCAATTCTTGGCTGGCGCTCAACAGGAAGGCCAGTTTGAAGTCCAGGTCGGCGGAGGTGCCCAACAGCACGGTGAAGCGGCCGTATTTCAGGGTGAGCTCATGGGGGCGGGCGGCGTCCACCTCGGAGACCAGGGCGAGCATGTCGTTGCGCCGCAGGCCGGTGAGCAGAGTCAGCAGGGAGGGGAGCCTGTCCGCTTCGGTTTCGGAGGGGGTGACCGGCTGGCCCGGGGCGGGTTCCAATAGAGAGACGCCCCGCACCACCGGGAAGGAGACCGCCGCCGGGGTCGATACCCGTTCGAGGAGGGTGCCCGCGCCGTCGAGGAGGAAGTACCCATCCTGGTAGGGGATCATGCCCAGCGCCTCCCGTTCGGTGACGGCCAGCACCAGCGTGCCAGGCAGCTTGCGCACCAGGCGCACTTGGGCCACATAGGGGAAATCCGCGGTGATATTGCCCTCGGCCTGGGTTTTATTGAGGAAAAAGAGGTTGTCCCCCGTGTGAATGGCGGAGGCCTCGATGAGGGCGGCGTCGGGGTAAACGGTGGAGCCGGTCACCTCGATGCGGTTGATTTTGAAGAAGAGGTTTAAGGCCAGTCCGACGGCGCCCGCGATGAGAACAACGCAAAGCAAGGCGTAAGCCAGACTTCCGCGCTTACGCCTGCGTTTTCGTTTTTTCTCCGAGGGGCGCTGTCTTTGTGGCATGTCGTATCTCCTGTCGGGTGCCGGACAGAGGACGGAAGGCAGAAGACGGAGGACAGAAGGGGGTGCGTTTTTTTCTGTCCTCCGGGTTCCGCTCTCGTCATTCCGGAAGGCGCTGGATGTCCGCGCCCAGGGCGGCTAGGTTTTGTTCAAAGTGTTCGTAACCCCGGTCGATGAGGTGCAGCCCGGTCACGCGGGACTCGCCCTCCGCGCCCAGGGCCGCTACCACCAGCGCCGCGCCGCCCCGCAAGTCGGTGGCGCTGACCCGGGCTCCGGTCAGGCGCGGGACGCCGCACACCACGGCCACCTTGCCCTCGACTTTGACGTCGGCGCCCATGCGGGCCAACTCGCCGATGTGCCGGAAGCGGTTGTCGAAGATGTTCTCCACGAAGACGGTGGTGCCCTCGGCGCGGGTAGCCATGGCCAGGACGGGAGGCTGGGCGTCGGTGGGGAAACCGGGGTAGGGCATGGTGCGGATGGGTTTCATGGCTTTGAGGGGCTGATGGCGGGCCAGGGCGATGGTGTCCTGGCCGATGGCCAATTCGCAGCCGGCCTCGGCCAGGACGGCGGTGACGGTGGACAGATGGGCGGGGCAGACGCCGGTCAGGGTGATGTCGCCGCCGGTCAGCGCCGCCGCCGACAGATAGGTGGCCGTGACGATGCGGTCGGCGATGATGTCGTAGCGCGCCGCCCGGAGAGGCCAGCCGCCCTCGACGACGACGGTGGAGGTACCGGCCCCGCTGACGTTGGCTCCCAGGGCCTGTAAGAACGCCTGCAGGTCCTCGATCTCGGGTTCCCGGGCGGCGTTGGTGATCCGGGTGACCCCCTTGGCCGACGTGGCGGCCAGCATGATGTTCTCGGTGGCCCCCACACTGGGAAAGGTGAGGTTTACATCCCGGCCGGTCAGGTTGCGGGCGCGGCAGATCAGGTCGCCGCCCTCTTCGGTGATGTCGGCCCCCATGGCCCGCAGGGCCGACAGATGCAGGTCGATGGGGCGGGGCCCCAATTCGCAGCCGCCCGGGAAGCTGATGAGGGCCTCGCCCGTTCTGGCGAGGATGGCCCCCAGGAAGACGATGGACGACCGCATCTCCCGCATGAGAAAATCGGGGATTTCACATCGGGTCATGGGGCGGGGGTCAATTTCCACCACGCCGCCGTCCCAGGCGACGTCGCAGCCGAGATAGCGCAAAATGCGCACCGTGGAGGCTACGTCACTCAATTGGGGACAGTTTCCGATCACTTGGCGGCCGTTTCCCAAAATCGCGGCGGCCAAGATGGGCAGGACACTGTTCTTCGCGCCGTGCACCCGCAAGGTGCCGCGCAAAGGCCGTCCGCCCCGTACCACAAATGCGCTGTTCATATTCGCAATCCTCCGCCGCGCCTCATCGGGCAAACATTGTATTGTCGGCGCAAATGGCCGCCGATAACACAGTTTATGCGACGTTTCCCGGGTGGTGTGAAATCAGAGGGCAGAGAGCGGCGGTCAGAAGACTGGGAAAGCTCAACGTTTCCCTTGGGGTTTGGTCTGCCGGGCCAGTTCCTGTAAGATAGCGTAAATTTTTTCGGCGGCGTCGGGCTGGGCGAGGGTGCGCAGGCGGGTTTGCATGGCGGTCAGGCGGGCGGGTTGGCGCAGCAGCTCGGCGACAAGACTGTAAAGGGCTTCCCCTGAACATTCTTTTTCCGGGATCATGACGGCGCCGCCCTCGGTGGCCAGGGCCTGCGCGTTCTTGGTCTGGTGGTCGCCGGTGACGTTGGGGGAGGGGATCAGAACGGCCGGGCGCCCGGCGACCATGAGCTCGGCCAGGGTGGAGGCGCCGGCGCGGGCGATGAGGATGTCGGCCGCCGCCATGACAAGGGGCATATCGTAAATATATTCAGACAGGCGCAGGTCGGGGGTTTTCGCCGCGTCCACCCCGGCGTCGCCCAGGGCGTCGGGCATCCAGGCCCAGCCGAATTTGCCGGTGGCGTGGAGGTGCTGGAAGGGGCAATCGTCGGATACCTCCCGGGCGATAAACGCCACCATGAAGCGGTTCATGTCTCGGGCCCCCAACGAGCCGAAGCAGGAGACCACCACCGGCTTGTCCTCCCGCAGTCCGAGGGCGGCCCGGGCCTGGGCCCGGCCGGTGAGGTAAAAGGCGCTGGCCACCGGCGTGCCGGTCAGAACCAGCCGTTCGGGGCGCTGATAGGCGCTTCGCGCCTCCTCGAAGCTGATGAGCACCCGCGAGGCCCGGCGGGCCAGCAGACGGGTGGTCAGACCGGGGAGGGCGTTGGACTCGTGCACCGCCGTGGGAATTCCCATACCGGCCGCCGTCCAGACCACCGGAAAGCTGGCGTAGCCGCCGGTGCCCAGCACCACATCGGGGCGGAAGTCCTTCAGAATGCGCCGGGCCGCCCGCAGGGAGGTGGCCATGCCCAGCAGCACCCGGCCGTTTTCCAGCAGGGCGGCGGGTTTCAGGCTGTGCTGCAGATGACGGACGGGGACGGTTTGAATGGCGTAGCCCGCCCGGGGCACCAGGTCGCACTCCATGCCGCCGTCGGCGCCCACAAAGAGGATTTCGGCTTTGCGGTCTTGCCCTTTGACCAGATCGGCCACGGCGAGGGCGGGGTTCACATGGCCCGCCGTCCCGCCGCAGGTGAATAGTACGCGCATAGGGTTTCTCCTTTCTTCCGGTGTCCGCTATCCGGATTTGGCCGCCGGGATCTGACGGGAGACCGACAGAACGATCCCCATTTCCACCAGCTGTATGAGCAGGGCCGTGCCGCCGTAACTGAAGAAAGGCATGGACATGCCGGTCACCGGGATGAGATTGGTCACCACCGCCACATTGAGGAAGGTCTGTAGGGCCAGCAGGGTGGTCACGCCGGTCACCAGCAGGGAACCGAACCGGTCCCGGGCGTGGAGGGCGATCCAGTAGCCCCGCAGGATCAGGGCGGCGAACAGCACCAGGATGAGCCCCGCGCCGATGAGCCCCAGTTCCTCGCAGACGATGGCGAAGACGAAGTCGTTGTGTTCCTCGGGGAGATAGAGGTATTTTTGGCGGCTCTGGCCCAGCCCCAGGCCGAACAGGCCGCCCGAACCGATGGCGTACAGGGACTGGATGGCTTGCAGCCCCTTGTCCCTCGGGTCGCTCCAAGGATCCTGCCAGACGGCGATGCGGGCCTTGGCGTGTTCCATGTGCGTGGCCAGGTACCAGGCCGCCGGGGCGGCTATGGCGGCCAGGCCCACAAACCAGCCCCAGCGCACGCCGCCGACAAACATCAATGCCGCCCCCACGCCCAAAATCAGCACCGTGCCGGATAGATGCGGCTCGAGGATCAGGAGCCCGGACATCGCGCCCAAAATGGCCACGAAGGGCAGGACGCCGTATTTGAAGCTCTTCATGCGCTCCCGGAAGACGGCGGCCATGGCGGAAAAGCAAATGATAACCGCCAGCTTGGCGATTTCGGAGGGCTGGAAGGTGGTGAAACCCAGGTCAATCCAGCGCTTGGCCCCGCCGGAATCCTTGCCGATGAAGGGCACCGCCGCCAACAGGGCCAGGGCGGCCACCATCAGGGGCACGGCCAGTTTGCGGAAGATCTGATAGTTCATGTGAGAGACGACGAACATGGCCCCCGTGCCGATGGCCACGAAGATGCCCTGGCGGACAAAGAGATAGGAGGCGCTTTCATATTCCTTCAAAGAGAAGGCGTAGCTGGCGGAAAACATCATGACCAGCCCGATGAGGGTCAGCATGAGCACCAACATGGAGAAGGGGAGATCCATCGCGCCGCGGCGGGTCTCCTCGGTCTCCCCGGCGGCGTGGGTGCGGGAGGGAGGACGGGTTTTGGCAATTTGCTGCATCGGCTCGCGGCACCACCTTCAAAGGTCAGCTGTTGGAGGTCGGAGGCGGGTTTACCATTCCGTGTAGAGGGTCAGAGCGCAGAGGGCTACGGTGAGGAGAGAGAAGACAAAAAAGAGCTTTTTCTCGCCCCAGCCTTTGAGTTCAAAGTGGTGGTGTATGGGGGCCATGCGGAACAGCCGTTTGCCGCCGGTGGCTTTGAAATAGATCACCTGGAGGATGTCGGAGAACATTTCAATCAGGTAAATCAGGCCCACCGGGATGAGCAGCAGGGGTTTGTCGGCGGCCAGGGCCAGCCCGCACAGGGCCCCGCCTAAAAACAGGGAACCGGTGTCCCCCATGAAGACCCGGGCCGGGTTGAAGTTGAAAAACAGGAAGCCCAGCACTCCGCCGGCCAAGGCGGCGGCGCACAGGGCAACCCCCTGGAGTTCCCCGGCGCACAGCACGGCGAAAAAGACCGCCACCGGCAGGGTGACGCCGCCGCAAAGGCCGTCCACACCGTCGGTGAGGTTGACCGCGTTGACAAATCCGGAGACGTACAGAATGGCCAGCGTCAGGAAGATCAGCCAGGGCAGGGGGAGGGAGATATTGGCAAAGGGCAGGTAGACCTGGGAGGAGGTGTAGCCCAGGGTGCGCATGAGGGTCAGCAGAACGGCGGCGGCGGCCAACTGCAGTAGTAGCTTTTGGAGCGCGGTGAGGCCCAGGTTTTGACGGCGTACCACTTTGAAAAAGTCGTCCACAAAGCCGATGGCGCCGTACAGCCAGGCGAAGGCCAGCACCATCAAATGGGCGTATTGGCCTTGGGACAGGAGCGGCCAGCCGAATACCAGGGTGCTGGCCGTGACGCCGAAGATGAACATCAGGCCGCCCATGGTGGGGGTGCCGTTTTTTTTCATGTGCCAACGGGGGCCCTCTTCCCGGATGCTCTGCCCGAATTTGAGGCGGCGCAGGGTGGGCAAGAGGAGAAGCCCTGCCGCGACGGTCAGGGCCAGAGACAGGGCAAAGGCGTATAATAGTTCCATAGGCGCTCCATACATCAGAGAGGTTAGAGGGTAGAAGGGAAGGGGAGACCCCCTTATTTTGTCCCGATCAGGGGGAGGTAGGCGGCTACGATCTCCCGTTCGTCCATGTGACGTTTTTGGCCGCCTATCTCTTGATAATCCTCGTGGCCTTTGCCGCACAGGAGGACGACGTCGCCGGGGCGGGCTTCCCGCAGGGCGATGCCGATGGCCTCCTCCCGGTTTTCCTCCACGATCACTGGGGGCGCGTCGGCGGGGAGACCGGCCAGGATGTCCTCGATGATTTTTTGAGGCTGTTCGGAGCGCGGATTGTCGGAGGTGACGATGAGCAGGTCGGAGTCGGGGGAGGCGGCCGCGGCCATGAGGGGGCGTTTGGCGCGATCCCGATCCCCGCCGCAGCCGAACAGGGTGAGAACCCGCCCGTCGTGATAGCTGCGCACCGCCGAGAGAAGGTTTGTCAGGGCGTCGGGGGTGTGGGCGTAGTCGATGAGCACCGTCGCCCCGCCCGGCACGGGCACCGTCTCCATGCGCCCCTTGACCGGGGGAACCTCCCGTATGGCGGCGGCGATGCTCTTGAGGGTCAGCCCCGCCACCAGGGCCGCCGTGACGGCGGCCAGCGCGTTTGACACCGAGAAGGCCCCGGGAGTGGCCCATTCGATGCGGGCGATTTCCGAATGGGTCACCGCCTCGAACTCCACCCGGTCGGGCTTGAAGCGGATGTTCTTGGCGGTCACGTCGGCCTCGTCCCGCCCGGCGGAGTAGGTGACGGCGTTGAAGGCTTTTGACTCGGCCAGCCGCCGTCCGTAGGGATCATCCAGACTGAGGACGGCGGCGTCGGCCTGGAGGAATAACAGGCGCTTGGCCTGGAAATAGTCCTCCATGTCCTTGTGGTAGTCCAGGTGATCCTGGGTGAGGTTGGTGAACACCGCCTGGCTGTATTGGATGCCCCAGGTGCGGTGCTGGGCCAGGGCGTGGGAGGACACCTCCATCACGCAAGCGCGGCAGCCCGCGTCCACCATGTCCCGTAGCAGGGCTTGCAGGCTCAGGGCGTCGGGGGTGGTGCGCTCGGCGGGCCATTCTTTGTCGCCGATCCGGACGGCGTTGGTGCCGATGAGGCCCACCCGTTCGTCCCGGGTCCGCTCCAAAATGCCTTTGAGGATGTGGGTGACGGTGGTTTTGCCGTTGGTGCCGGTTATGCCGAACATGCGCAGCTGTTTGGCGGGGTGGCCGTAAAAGGCGGCGGCCATTTCGGCCAGCGCCTTGTGGGCGTCGGGGACGAGAACCAGGGGCGCGGCGGAACGGTTCGCCCGTTCGGCCACGACGGCGGCCGCCCCGGCGGCGAGGGCCTGACCGATGAAGCGTTGTCCGTCGGCTTGGGCACCGGGCAGGGCGAAAAACAGGTCCCCCGCCCCGACCTTCCGGGAATCGAGGCACAACCCGGTGATGTCCGTGTCCGGGTCGCCCCGGGACAGGACGGCCTCCGTTCCTGCCAGCAAATCTCCAAGTTTCATGGGAATTCTCCTTAGCGGCTGCCAATCTCCATCTTTATCCGTCTTCTTCTGTTTGGCCGGTGTTTTTGCTATCCCCAGGTACCGGCGTCGCTGGTGTTTAAGTCGCGGAACTCCACTTCCACCACTGTGCCGACCGGCACCTCTGTACCGGTGGGGATGTCCTGGCGATAGGCTACAACGCCGGAGCCGCCGGCCGCCGTAGCCCCTCGTGCGTGCATATACAGACCGGCGTTGGTCAGCAGTTCGTTGGCCTGCTCGGCGGTTTTGCCGTTTACGTCGGGGGCTTGGGTCATTTGGATGGAGATGTCCCCGCCCACGTATAGGATGACCTCGGCGGTGCCGGGGACGCGTGCGCCGGGGGCTGGCATCTGTTGGGTGACCATTTCGCCCTCGCCGATGACGCGGTATTGGATGTTCTGGTTTTTGAGCATCTGCTCGGCGTCGGACACAGACAGTCCGCTCAGGGTGGGCACGGTGATCTGGATGCCGGCCAGCTCCTCACTGGTGTATTGGGGCTCTATCTGCAAATAGGGGAGCACGTCGGAGAGGATCCGGCCCACAACGGGGGCGGCCATGCCGCCGCCGGTGCGCAGGTTGGCCGGGCCGTACATGGGCTCGTCGAGGAGCACGAGCACCGCGACCTGGGGATCGTCGGCGGGGGCGAAGCCCACGAAGGAGGTGACATACCGGCCCACCATGTACTCATGGGTGTCGGGGTCGCGCTTTTGGGAGGTGCCGGTCTTGCCGCCGATGCGGTAGCCCGCCACATAGGCGTTTTTCCCGCCGCCCACGCTGACCACCGACTCCAAAATTTCGCAGACCTGTTTGGAGGTCTCGGCGGAGATGACTTGGCGCACCGTCTCGGGCTCCACGGTTTTGACCAGGTTGCCCTCGCTGTCGGTGAAGCCCTTGACCAGGTGGGGCTTCATGAGATTGCCGCCGTTGGCCACGGCGGAGACTGCCGTGATGAGCTGAATGGGGGTGATGTTGAAGGTCTGGCCGAAGGCATAGGCCGCCAGGGCGACAGTATTGAAGTCTTTCCGGGTGTGGTAGACGCTGCCCGATTCCCCCGGGATGTCGATGCCGGTTTTTTGGGTGAAGCCGAAGGCTTGGAAATAGTTATAAAAGGTCTCCGGACCCACCCGTTCGGCCACCTCCACAAAGACCGGGTTGCAGGAGTTCTGGACGCCCTGAACGAAGGTTTCGGCCCCATGACCGGCCCGCCGGGCGCAGTTGATGGGTTTGCCCCAACCGGGGATGGTGATGGAGCCGTGGCAGTAAAACTGGTCATCGAGCTTCACCGCTTTTTCCTCGAGGGCGACGGCGGTGGTGATGATTTTGAAGGTGGAGCCAGGCTCGTAGGTGTCCGCGACGATCTTGTTGCGCCACTGGGCATACAGGGCGGATTTGAAGGCTTCGGTCTGCTCGTCGCCGGACAGGCTGTCGATGAGAGCCTGCATTTCGGGGTCGGTCAGCGTCCGGGGCGTGTTGGGATCGTAGCCGTTTTGGGTGTCCATGGCCAGAATCTCGCCGGTTTTGACGTCCATGATGATACCGGCGGCGCGTTCCTTGACCTCGTTTTCGACGACGGCGGTCTTGAGGTGGTTCTCCAGGAAGCCCTGCAGGGTCTCGTCGATGGTCAGCACCAGGTTGAGACCGTTCTGGGCGTCGTAATATTTTTCATATTGAAAGGGCATGGTGATGCCCTTGGCGTCCTTGGCGGTGATGATGCGTCCGGCGGTGCCCTTCAGGTCGGTGTTGTATACCCGTTCCACGCCCTCCACGCCGTCCCCGTCGCTGTTGGTGAACCCTATGATGTGGGCGGCGAAGTTGCCGTCGGGGTAGTACCGCTTGTAGGCGGGGGTGATGCGCACGGCCTTTTGCAGGTCGTGCTCCGCGATGAAGGCGCGCACCAGGTCGGCTTCGGGCTTTTCGAGGTTCTTTTTGACCTCTTCGTAGTACCGGTCGGCTTTTTTTGCCTTGGCGTAGGTCTCGTCGTAGTCCACGCCCAGGATTTCGGAGAGGTTCCGGGCAATCAGCATGGCCTGGGCGTCGTCCACGATGGACACCGGCTCCAGGAACACGGTCTCCACACTGGCGCTGACCGCCAGGGGCTTGTAGTTGCGGTCATAAATCGTGCCCCGCACCGGGGAGATAATGTCGTCCCGCGTCTGCTGCTCCACCGCCTGCTTTTCGTAGAGGTCGTGCTTGATGATCTGAATGCTGTACAGCTTGACAAACAGTGGCACAAACAGCGCTACGCCGAAAAGAGACATCAGGAGAATGGTGCGGAAAAGTACGGTGCGGTTGGCGCGGCGGGCGTGGCTCATTTCCTCGGCCATGGACGGATGCCTCCCTTCAGAGGTCAGAGGGCGGAAGGTAACGGGCGGTGTGTCCTCCCCATCAATATATAGGGGCCTTAGGGGGGAATATGCCTACTTTGTCCCGGCGCCGACGAGCACCTCGGCGTGATCCCGGCCGGACAGGTCGATGTAGATGACTTGGGCGCGGTTGGGTTTGACCATACCCAACTCGTCGGTGGCGATGCGCTCGACTTCTTTCAGGTCGATCATGCTGTTTTTTTGCAGAACAAGAATAGCCTCCTCTTTTTTGAGGGCGGCGATTTGGGAGGACAGACCCTTGGCTTCGGTGCTCAATTCGGTCAGACGCATATAGCTGTAGACAATGAAAAACATCAGGGCCATCGCGGTCATAAAAGCCAGCACCGTCCACAGGGAGAGACGGCCGACCGGTTGCGTCCGGGTGCCGGGACGGGGGGCCCGGACGGGCAGGGCTTGAACGGGAACGGACTCGGCGGCCACCGCCTCGCGTACGCGGGCGCGGTTGTCGAATCGGGACAGGTCATAGGCCACTTGAGACGCGGCTGCCGCCATGTCGGGCACACTCCTTTGAAATCAAATGTCAGCGGTTATATTTTTTCCGCCACGCGGAGTTTGGCGCTGTGGGCCCGGCGGTTTTGTTCCAGCTCCGCCGGGGCGGCGGTGAGGGGCTTGCGGGTGACAAGGGCGATCAGCGGCGTTTTGCCGCACACGCAGACCGGGAAGTCCGGCGGGCAGGTACAGCCCCGGGCGGCTTCGGCCAGCGTCGTCTTGACCGCACGATCCTCCACCGAGTGGAAGCTGATGGCCGCCAACCGACCGCCCGGCTTGAGCAGCCCTATGGCGGCTCGAAGGCCCTCCCGGATGCCGGCCAGTTCGTCGTTGACCGCCATGCGCAGGGCCTGGAAGCACTGTTTGGCCGGGTGTCCTTTGCGTCGGCGAGCCTTGGGGGGCAGGGCGCGGGTGACGAGTTCGGCCAGTTGGCCGGTGGTTTCGATGGGGGCCTCGGCCCGGCGGCGTATCAGCGCGGCGGCGATGAGGGGGGCGTATTCCTCTTCGCCGTAAGCCCAGAGGATGCGCCGCAGTTCCTCCGGCGGCCATTGGTTGACGACTTCATAGGCGCTGATGGGGTCGTTGGGGTTCATGCGCATGTCGAGGCGGGTGTCGTAGCGGTAGCTGAAGCCCCGGGCGGGGTCGTCGAACTGAGGCGAGGAGACCCCCAAGTCAAAGAGAACGCCGTCCGGTCGTGTGCCGTCGGGCAGGAGACTGTCCAAGTTGCGGTAGTCGCCGTGGAGGAGGACGACGCGACCCTCAAAAGGCGCCAGGGTTTGGACGGCGCGGCGCAAGGCTTCGGGGTCGCGGTCGATGCCGAACAGCCGCCCGGTGGTGAGCCGCTGAGCGATGTGGGCGGCGTGGCCTCCCGCGCCCAATGTGGCGTCCACGTACAGCCCGTCCGGTTTGATGGCCAGGGCTTCCAGGCTCTCCCGCAGCAGCACCGGTTCGTGGGTGAAGGCGGGGGCGGGGTCAAAACCCGAGCTCATCCATGGCCTCCAGCAGATGCTCCTCGGTCAGCTCGTTCTGCTCATAGTCGCGCCAAGCCTGTTCGCTCCAAATTTCGGCCCGGCTACCCGCGCCCACAATGACCACATTTTTTTGGAGGTCGGCGTAGTCGCGCAATTTTTGCGGGATCAGGATACGACCCTGGGCGTCCAGGTCGAACCGCTCGGCGGTGGAGAAAATGCTCCGTTGCAGGTGGCGTCCTTCGCGCAGAGACTTGGCGGACAGCCGCTCGGACATTTCTTCCCACACCTTCAGCGGGTAAAGAAACAGCGTGTGGTCGATGCCGCGGCAGAGGTAGACGAGGTTGCCCAACTCGCCGCGCAGGCGGGCGGGGACGGCCACGCGGCCCTTGGCGTCCAAGGTGTAGCTGTATTCGCCGGTCATGTTCCCCACCTCGCTTTCTTTTTCGGGGTTGAATGGAGACAGATTCCCCATTTCTCCCCACCTGCATACCAGTATAAACGACCTCGTCCCAAAAAGCAAGACCAGAATCCATTTCCGCAAACTTTTTCCTCGACGAATCCGGCCAAAAAACGAACAAACGGTCGAAAATAGAAATAAAACAAATGTTCTAATTCCGGAAGGAGCAGGAGAGAGGATAGATTTTTTTGACGCTACAGAAGCTGCGACAGCGCAAAAAAACGCGGAGGCAATAGCCTCCGCGTTCCCGTAATTTCTATCTTCTACCCTCTGTCCTCTGTTAGCCCGGATCCCGTTTGTCCGAGGCGGTGCGGAATTCCGCACGGGAGGAGCGCATTTCGGTGAGGGCCGCGCCCAGGGTTTCCTCGGCGCGTTTGAGGGCGTTGTCCACGTATTCGTTGGCCGTCCGGCGCAAATCCCGGGCCTTGTTTTCGGCGGCCTGGACGATGTCGCCAGCCTTTTGACGGGCCACCACCAGCACCTCCTCCTGACTGACCAACTGGCGCGCCCGGTCAGCGGCCTGGCGCTTGATGGCGTCGGCCTCCCGTTTGGCGGTGTTGACCACCTCGTTGCGGGCCTCCACAATGCTGCGGGCCTGTTTGAGGTCGCCGGGCAGGATGTTGTTGATTTCGTCGATGAGGGCGAGGACCTTGTCCCTGTCCAAAATGCACCGATCGGCCCCGAAGGGCAGGGAAAACGCGTCCTGCACCATATTGTAGAGCATAGTGAGCAGATCTTCCACGCCGTTTGCCATGACGTACTACCTCCCGCGATTGAATTTGGCGGTCACGGTGTCCAGAATGCCGGGGGGAACGAAGGCGGAGATGTTCCCCCCCAGCGCGCCGATCTCCTTGACCACGCTGGAGCTCAAGTATTGGTTGGTTTCGGTGGTGGTTAAAAACACCGTGTCCAGTTCGGTATTGAGTTTGCGGTTGATCAGGGCCATTTGAAACTCCAATTCGAAGTCGGACATAGCCCGCAGACCCTTGATGAGCACCCGGGCGCCCCGGGCGGAGGCGTAGTCGGCCAGCAGGACGGCGGAGGTGTCCACCTCGATGCCGGGTAGCCCGGCGGTCACCCGGCGAAGCATGTCCATGCGCTCCTCGGCGGTGAACAGCGGCGTCTTGCGCTGGTTTTGCATGACGGTCACGATCACCCGGTCGAAAATACGGACGGCCCGGGTGATGATGTCGAGATGCCCGTTGGTCACCGGGTCAAAACTCCCGGGGTAGATGGCCAGACTCATGCGTCCCTCCTGTAAAGGCAGACCGCTTGCGTGCCATACCGGTAGGTGCGGCTCAGAACGCAAGAGGCGGGCGGCGCCGGCGGCGCGAGGTCGGCGGCGGTTTCGCACACTATTATACCACCCGGGCGCAAAATGTCAACCGTGGAGAGACGGGCCATGACGTCGGTCAGCAGAGAGCTCCGGTAGGGCGGATCGAGAAGGATGATGTCAAAGGGTTCGGGGCGGGCGGTTACATAGGACAGGGCGTCGCTGGCCACGACGGCGGCCTTTTCCTCCAAACCGGTGACCGCCAGGTTGTCCCGGACGACGGCCAAGGCGGCGGAGTTGTTGTCCACAAACACCGCCTGGGCGGCTCCCCGGCTGAGGGCCTCGATGCCCAGCTGACCGGTGCCGGCGAAGAGATCCAGCACTCGGCGGCCCTCGATCTCAAACTGGATGATGCTGAACACGGCCTCCTTGACGCTGGCCGTTGTGGGGCGGGTGGCCTCGCCGGGCACCGGCTTTAGCTTGCGGCCCCGGGCTGTGCCGGTGACGACACGCATGATGGAAAGGCCCCCTTTCAGAGGTGAAAAATCAGAGGTCAGCGGTTAAAACGGGGGGTGGTTTTTATTCGTCCAGGGCGGTGAGGTCTTCGTAGCGTTCACGGCGGATGACGGTGTGAGGTTTGCCGCCGGAGACCATAACCACGGGGGGGCGGGGGACGCGGTTGTAGTTGGAGGCCATGGCGTAGTTGTACGCCCCGGTGGCCAGGACGGCCAGCAGGTCGCCGGGCTTGACGTCGGGGAAGGGGAGGTCCCGGGCCAGCAGGTCGCCCGACTCGCAGCACCGGCCGGCCAGGGTGACCGTTTGGTTCCGGGGGGCGGCGGGCCGCTCGGGGAGCAACGCGTCGTAGGCCGCGGCGTACAGGGCGAAGCGGGGGTTGTCGGT
>JAITQI010000160.1 GCA_031289065.1 Oscillospiraceae bacterium | reverse complement strand
TGCTGTACACCGTCGTCCTGCCCCGCGCCGCCGGGGCCGACGTAAAAGCTCTGGGGCGAACCCAGGCCGCCCAACCCATCGCCGACGCCCTGGCGGACATGGGCGTCCCCGCCCAGCTGGAGGGCCGCAACGACATCACCGTCGAGGGGAAAAAAATCTCCGGCCTGGCCCAGCACCTGAAAAAAGACGCCCTGTGTACCCATGGCTCCCTGCTCTACGACGCCGACCTGGACACCCTGACCCGCGTCCTCAAACCCGACGAGGAAAAAATCCGCTCCAAGGCGGTGCCCTCCCTCCGCGCCCGGGTAACCAATCTCAAACCCTATGTGGGCCTTTCTCTGCCCGACTTCCTGTCCGCCCTGCGACGGGCGCTGTTCGCCCGGTTTGACATGACGGAATACGCCTGCACCCCGGAGGACCTATCGGGCATTGAAACCATCCGCCGCGCCAAATACGCAAACCCCGACTGGACATACGGCCGCGCCCCCCGCTTTGACGTCCACAATCAGAAGCGCTTCCCCCAGGGCAAAGCGGAGGTCTTCCTGTCGGTGGAACGGGGCGTGATCGCCGCCTGCACCCTCCGGGGGGACTTCCTCTCCGTCCTGCCCATCCAAGACTTGGAACGCCATCTGGAAGGCACCCCCTACCGCCCAGAAACCCTCACCAAAGCCCTCGCCCGCCCAGACCTCCCCCTATACATAGGCGGCATCCCCCCAGAAGACCTGCTAACCCTACTCCTCTAACCCCGCAACCATCCCCAGCAATTTAAATCATCGCGCACAACGCGATTCCAAAATTTTTAATTCTAAATTCTAAATTCTTAATGACCCCTCGTCTCTGTCATCTCTAAAAGGGAGCCTCTCAACATGGACCGAAAACCCCCCTGGCTTCGCCGCCCCCTAAAAACCGACCCAAACCAGGGCGTGGTGGAGCACGTCCTGAAAGACCTGCGCCTAAATACCGTCTGCCGGGAAGCCAACTGCCCCAACTATCAGGAGTGCTTCGCCGCCAAGACGGCTACATTCATGATCCTGGGCACCCATTGCACCCGCGACTGCCGGTTTTGCAACGTAACCCACGGAACCCCCCAGCCGGTTAACCCCAACGAGCCGGAACGGGTGGCCCAGGCCGCCGCCCGGCTGGGATTGCGGTACGCCGTGGTCACCTCGGTCACCCGGGACGACCTGCCCGACGGCGGCGCGTCCCACTTCGCTCAAACCGTCCGCGCCTTCCGCGCCCTCAGCCCGGACATCGCCGTGGAGACCCTCGTCCCCGACTTTGCGGGGGACATGGCCGCCCTGGCCGCCGTAACGGCCGAAACCCCCGACGTGGTCAGTCACAACGTGGAAACCGTCCCCGCGCTGTACGCCCGGGTGCGCCCCGGCGCCGACTACCCCCGGAGCCTCGCTCTGCTGGCCGCCGTCAAACGGCAAAATCCCCAAGTCCGCAGCAAGACAGGCTTCATGCTGGGCCTGGGGGAAACCGAGGAACAGGTGCTGGCCCTGCTGGCCGACCTGCGCGAAGCGGGCTGTGAGTTTTTGACCGTCGGCCAATACCTGGCCCCCACCAAGGCCCATCTGCCGGTGGAGCGGTATGTCCCCCCCGAGGAATTCGACGCCTGGGCCGCCCGCGCCCGGGCCATGGGCTTCGCCTTCGTGGCCGCCGCCCCCTTGGTGCGCAGCTCCTACCACGCCGGGGAAGCGGTGGGCTTGGGGTAACCGCCCCTTGGGAGTAGCCCGCCCCCTAAAACCCCGGGTCATACAGGGGAGACCCCAAAAACAGCTGATAGAAGTTCCCCAGTAGCGCCGCCCAATCAAAGCGGCTCAAGTCGTTCAACGCCAAGGCGTCGCCTGGCGGCGCGGCCCAGTCGGGCTCGTCTCCGGTCACCCGCCAGTCCCAGCGGCCCGTCCAGTCCACCTCAAACCAAGCCGTCCCGTCCCCGAAGGCCAGGGTGTCCGCCGTGACCGTCACCCGGCCCGCGACCGGATCCGCCGCGTAGGAGCCCCGCAGCGCGGCCCGCGCCTCGTCCCAGGAGAGCAGAAGCGCCAGGTTGTCCGCCCCGCCGGACAGGCCGAGTTCCGCCCCCAGAGACTATGTATGCCCGCCGAGAGGATAGCTCAAATCCACAAACACCTCGGCGGTCATCTGCCCCTCCTCCGAGGGCGTGACCAGCCCCGAAACGAGCAACCGCAGGAGGGCCGTCGTCTGCTCGCCCCGCGTGCGGGTGATTTCGGCCGAAACCAAATCCAACAGGGCCGTCTCCCCGGAAAGCCACAGGGAGAAGGTGAGGGCGTCCTCGTCGCCGACGACGGTGAGCGTCAGCTGGCGCAGCCTGTGGCCGCCGTCAATGGAAAACACCGCCTCCCCCGAGGTCGGCGTAACCGTTTCCCAACCGTCCAACAGCTCCGCCCAGGTCTCCGCGCCCCCAGGCAGCGCCTCAAAGGGCGTCAGCGACCGGCATAGCGCCAGCGTCTCCCCCAAAAACGCCCCAGCCTCGGCCTGAGGCAGCGCGGCCCGGATACGGCTGCCTGCCCCGTCCGTCTCGGCAGCCTCGAAGTCGGCGCTCTTGGCCAGCGTCTCCAACCGCCCCCGCCAATCGGCCAGGGGATCGGTCTCCAGCGTATCCGAAGCGCGAAGCCCCAACCCGTCCGCCGCCAACCCGTCCGGCAGGGGAAACAGCGCCGCCAGGGGCGAGTCGTTCCACATCAGCCCAAACCTGTCGGCCTCGAAGGCGATCGGCCTGTGAAACAGCTGAGGCACAGACACAGCCAGCTCCTCCTCAGACAGCCAGACGTCCAGCGCGAAGTCCGACGCCCCCCAGGAGAGAATCTGCCGGGACGCCAGGCCCCCCGCCGTCCGGTTCAAAAAGGTCTCGGCCCGCAACCCCAGCCCGTCCGGCAGGGGAGAGGCCGTGCCCGACAGGGTGTCCGCCGCCCCCGTGACCGTCAGCTCGGCTACGGACAGAGAGGATTCCCGGGCGAGGGCGGCCCAGGCGTCCGTCCCCCATGCCCCACGCAAAAACTCGGTCTCCCGGGAAAGGGTCGCGCCGCTCCTGGCCAGAGCCAGCGCCGTGTAACCCTTCGGGGAGACCAGCCGCAGCAATTCCGGATAAAAAAAGAGCGCCAGCGCCAACAGCGCGCCCAGCGCCGCCACCGGCAAAAAACAACGCAGCCATCTGGACTTGGGCATTGGTGTCACCCCTTTTCCCTTTACACAACCCTATCCCTTGCGCCGCTTGCGTTCCCAATATTGAGAACATGCGGACACCTTTGATCTCCGGGAGGCAACGCCTGTGAATATCCAGATTTACGGCCGCTCCAAATGCTTCGACACCAAAAAGGCCGAACGCTACTTCAAGGAGCGGAAAATCAAATTCCAGGCCATCGACCTGCCCCGGTTCGGCATGAGCCGAGGCGAACTCCGCAACGTCCGCGGGGCTGTGGGTTCCCTGGAAGCCCTCGTAGACACCAAACACCCCGACGCCGCCCTGATA
>JAITQI010000102.1 GCA_031289065.1 Oscillospiraceae bacterium | reverse complement strand
CGACGGCTTCGGCCACCGTGGCGAAATAGACGGTGTCCCCGGCGACCGTGGGGGTCTCATAGCCCTTGTAGACGCTGGCGGCGCTCCAGTTGGGGGCGTTGGCCGGATATTCGTGACCGGCCACCGTGATGGTTCCGCCGGTGATGGAGGTGATGCCCGAGTCGTTGTAGAAGGTCTGGAAGTAGTCGGCCACGCCGTCCGCGTCGGTGGCGTAGGAGAAGGGCTCATACCCCAGGCTCTCCAACTGACCGGCCAGGTAGGCGGCCCGGCGTTTTTCGGTGGGGCCGCCCGCGACGCCGATGCCGATTTCGTCGGCGATGTATTTGACATGACTGAACACGTAGTCGTAATCAATGGCGTCGAGGAGGGCGATTTCCCCCTCTGTCAGAACGGACGCCTGGGCCGACGCCAGCGTGGCGCCACTGAGTAGCAGGCTCAGGGTGAGCAGCAGGCTGAGCGCCAAGGCCCCGGTTTTCCTTACAAGGTTTTTTTGAAACAGCTTCATATTTTCTTCCTCCCGATTGTGTTTATTGTATTGCGGCCGACCCGTTTACGGGCGGACGCGGGCGGGCTTTCGCCCCTGTGACGCGAGGTTTCTGTCCCGGACGCGAACCGGAGTCGGCTCGCCGGGGTCTATCACGCCCCTCCAAACATAAATTGTACCCTGTACACTTGGGCATGTCACAACACATATCATAGCACCACCTTTCAGGAGGAAGACGTCAGGGGTTGGCATTCAGAGAGCCGTAGGTTTGGCAGTGGGCAATCCCTTCGGGAGAGACCGAGGCGGGACCGTAGCGCTCTTTGTCCCGGCCCACGGGGCAGATCAGCGTACACACGCCGCAGGGGTAGCGGTATTCTTGTTTGAGCCGCTCGTGATACGCGGCGCATTTGTGTTTGTCCATGGGATACGCCCCCTCGGGCTGTTCGGCGAAGGCCCCCACGGGGCAACGTTTGCGGCACAGGCCGCAGCGCAGGCACAGTTCGGTGTCCCTCACGGGGTCCGGAGGCAGGGGGGCGTCGGTGATCACCGACACCAGGCGCACTCGGGGGCCGTATTCGGGGGTGAGCAGGGTGTGGTTCGCGCCGATGGTGCCCAGCCCCGCGTATTTGCCGGCCAGCACATGGGAAAAGGCGGCGGCGGGGGTTTTGACCAACACCGAGATGTCCCCGTACCCGTCCCGGGGGAAATAGAGGGCGCGGCAACCCAAGGCGTCGAGGGAGGCGGCCAGCCGATAGGCCGCCTCGTCCAACAGCCGGTTTGTGGTGTTATACAACTCTGAGTAGACGATAGAAGGGGTGGTCTCCAGCATGGGCAGGAGGATGGGGACGCCCATGACGACAACCGCGGCGCTCCAGGGCCAGACGGTCTGGGGGTAGAAGGCCGGATCCGTCTCCCCGTAGCTCGCCCAGCGCCCGGCGTCGGCAACGCCGAACAGTGTCATGCCCAGCCTGTGGGCCTCCCGTTTCAGCCGTTGCTTGAGCTCATAGCGTTTCAAGGGCGTCTGCCCCGTCTGCGCCGGATGGTTCACTTCTTCCAGCCGGGCAGGTAGGAGCCGTCGAAGTCGTTTTTGAAGACCTGTTCCACCGCGTCGGACTGGTAGGCCGCGACGATTTTCAGATAGGTCGCGTTGCTCACGTCGGCCGAACGGGATGTGATGGTGTTGACGTAGCGGTTGTCGGGGTAGAAGCTGACGTCGTCATAGAAGATGGCGTCGTTCTGGGGGCTGAGGCCGAAGTCCAGGGCGTAGTTGCCGTTGATGATCCCGGCGGCCACGTCGGGCAGCAGAGAGGGAATCTGGGCGGCGTCCACCGTCACGAACTCGATGTTTTTGGGGTTGCCCGTGATGTTTTCCAGTTCGTATGTACTCTCGGCCGGCTCACCCAGGGTGATGATGCCCGCGCCCTGAGCCACCGACAGCGCCCGGCCCAGGTTGACCGGATCGTTGGGGATGGCGATTTTGTCGCCGTCTTTGAGGCCGTTTACGTCGGTCAGTTTGTCGGAATAGATGCTCATGGCCGAAATGTAGGTGTCGCCGATGGCCGCGATCTCATAGCCGTTGTCGGCGATTTGCTGGTTGAGGTAGGCATAGTGCTGGAAGGCGTTAAGGTCGATGTCCCCGTCCTTGAGGGCGCCGTTGAGCAGGGTGTAGTCCGCGAAGTTGATGATCTCAAGGTCGATGCCGTCGGCGGCCAGCGCCGTTTTGACCGGGGCCCAGATGACATTTTCGGCCTCGCCGGTGATGCCGATTTTGACGGTGACCCGCCCAGCGGATGTGGACGCGGGGGACTGGGCGCAAGCGCCGAGGGCCAATGCCAAGACCAGGGCCAGTGCCAGAGACAGAATCCGTTTCATGTGTTTTCTCCTCCTACGATTTTAATGTGTATTTTTCCTGGCAATCAGGTTGCCGACGATTTGGATGACGCTGACCAACAGCACCAGGGTCAGGACGGTGACGTAGGTCACGTCGATTTGGTTGCGCTGATGCCCGTAGCGGATGGCAAAGTCTCCCAGGCCTCCCGCGCCCACCGCGCCGGCCATGGCGGTCAGGCCGATGAGGCTGATGGCGGTGATGGTAGTCGCCCGGGCGATGGGGGCGATGCTCTCCTTCAGGTACACCCGGAAGATGATCTCCAGCGGGCCGGAACCCATAGCCAGCGCCGCCTCTACGATGCCGCCGTCCAGCTCGGCCAGGGCGGCCTCCACCTGCCGGGCGAAGAAGGGCACCGTACCGAACACGAGGGGCAGTATAGCGCCCCGGACGCCGATGGCCGTGCCCACCACCAGGCGGGTCAGGGGAATCAGTCCGGCCAGCAGGATGATAAAGGGGATGGAGCGGAAAAAGTTGATGACCTTGTCCAGCACCTGGCTGACCGGCCCGTTTTCCATCACGCCGCCCTTTTTGGTCACGGTGACCACCACGCCCAAAAACAACCCCAGCAGGAAGGACAGTATCCCCGACCAGGCCAGCATCTCCAGGCTCTCCCCGACGGAGCGCAGAAAAATGTCCGGTTTGGACATGAGGTTAGGCATAATTTGCCGCAGCAACTCTTGCATCGAGGATCACCTCCACTCCCACATGTTTGTCCCGTAGGTAGGCGATGGCCGCGTCGATGTCCGCGGTTCGGCCGCTGACCACCGAGATGAGGCCCCCCAGCGGCGCGCCACCGATCCAGTCCAAATTGCCGAAGATGATGTTCACGTCGATGTCGAAGCGGCGGGCGACGGTGGACACCAGCGCCTCGGCCACGCTCTTTTCTATGTACTTGAACTTGAGGATGCATTCCCCCGGCTTGAGCTGGGTGATCTCGTGGTTTTCCGCGATGAGGGCCTCAATTTTGGAGAGGTTGGTGGTGGTGTCGATGAAGTCCTGGGTGATGCGCCGCTGGGGGTTGGCAAACACCGAGAACACCTCGCCCGACTCCACCACGTTGCCGTTTTCCATGACCGAGACCCGGTCGCATATCTCCTTGACCACCTGCATTTCATGGGTGATGACGATGATGGTCAGGCCCAGCTTCTG
>JAITQI010000053.1 GCA_031289065.1 Oscillospiraceae bacterium | reverse complement strand
AGGGGATCGAGCATGGCGGTGGGTTCGTCCAAGGCCAGGCAACGGGGCCGCATGGCGATGACCCCCGCGATGGCCACCCGCTGTTTTTGCCCGCCGGACAGCCGATGGGGCGCGTGCTCCCGGTAGTCGTACATGCCCACCGTCCGCAGGGCCTCGTCCACCCGCAGGCGGATGTCCGGCGGCGGGACGCCCAGGTTTTCCAGGGCGAAGGCCACGTCTTCCTCCACCACGGTGGCCACAAGCTGGTTGTCCGGGTTTTGGAAGACCATGCCCACCGCCTGGCGGACGGCCAGCAGGTTTTTCTCCTCCCGGGTGTCCATACCGTCCACCAGCACCCGTCCGGACACCGGCGTCAGGATGGCGTTGCAATGCTTGAGCAGGGTGGACTTGCCCGACCCGTTGCGGCCCACGATGGCGGTGAATTCCCCCGCCCGCAGGCTCAGGGAGACGCCGTCCAACACCCGGGGCGCGTCCGGCTCGGCGTCATAGGAAAAGGTCACGTTCTCGAAACGGATTATATCGTCCATCGGCCGGTCGCTCCACATGGCAGTGTCAGCCCGGTTTCCGTCACCGGAAGCCCAAGCTCGCCGCTTTCGGCGCGGCCGCCGAAGAGAGGGACAAAAACGCTTTGCAACAGGTAGGACAACGCGCCGGGGGCCAGCCCCGTCGTGTAGGCGTTGACCAGGACGCACAGGGGATTGTCGGACAGCGCTCCGGCGCATAGCGTCAGCAACTCGAAAAGTCCGTCCTCCAGCTTCCAAACCTCCCCCGACGGGCCCCGCCCGTAGGAGGGGGGATCCATCAGCAGCACGTCGTACCGGTGGCCCCGCTTGATCTCCCGGGTCACAAAGGCGCGGCAGTCGTCCACAATCCAGCGGATGGGCCGGTCGGCCAGGCCGGACAGGGCGGCGTTCTCCCGGGCCAGGGCCACCATGCCGCGGGCCGCGTCCACATGGCAGACCTCCGCGCCCGCCTCGGCGGCGGCCACCGTGGCCCCCCCGGTGTAGGCGAACAGGTTGAGCGCCCGTATGGGGCGTCCGGCGGCCCGGATGCGTCCGGACAGCCAGTCCCAGTTGACCGCCTGTTCGGGGAACAGCCCGGTGTGCTTGAAACCCATGGGGCTGACGCGGAAGGAGTACGCCTTGTAGCCCACCGTCCAGTGGGCGGGTAGCTTGTGGGCCGTCCAACCCCCGCCCCCGGAAGAGGAGCGGGTATAGCGGGCGTCCGGGCTACGCCAAGCGGGATGTCGGCGGGGCGTGTCCCAGATGACCTGGGGGTCGGGCCGCACGAGGGTATACCGCCCCCAACGCTCCAGCCGCTCGCCGCCGGAACAGTCAAGCAGCGCGTAATCCGCCCATCCGTCCGACAGCCACATGCCAAGCGTACCTCCCCTGAGCGCCCGCGCCGTGCGGGCATATGCAATAGTATACCACTGGAGAAGCAGTTTGGCAAGGAATAAAGAAGAGCGCACCCGCCCCGTGGGCCCGCCTGAGACCTGAAGCCGTTGGTACGGGCGGGTTTTATAGCGGATTGCGAAAGGCGGAACGGCGTCCGACAAATTCTCTGTGGAAAATGAACAAACTTTTCTCGCAGATTTTATCAATCAACCTCTTTACAAACCCGTGGCAAGTTGTTATAATATAAATGACATCATAGAGCAAAGACAAATAATGTGGTGACAATATACATATACATGGGGCCCGCGCTTGCGCCCCGACGGCCCCGCGCAATCCGCGCAACCGCCGAAAGGACCTGGCGGGAACAGCTTCGAGGGAAGGAACGTGAGAAGATGAAAAGACATCGTGTACTCCGGGCAGGCGCCCGGGGGCTGTCCTTCGCCTTGGCATTCATCTGTTTGGCTTCTTTTTTGGCCGTGGGAGCGCTTGCTGACGGCCCGGAGGACCTATCGGTTCCGCCGGACGTGGAGACCATCGCTCTCCCCGAACTGCCGCTGGACGAGCCGCCCGCCGACCCGAGCCAGACCCCCCCGGAGGCCGAAGCGCCCGACGGAGAGCCAGAGCCCACGCCGGAACCCGAAGAGGAGCCGGAACCCGAACCAGAGGAAGAGCTTCCCCTCCTGACCGCCGACCTCGCGGTGAACGTCCTGCTGTGCGACGCGGACGGGCGGATTCTGGAGACGCCCCCCGAGCTGTTGCTCGCCCTCGCGGTTCAAGTCGAGTCGGAGCTCGCCCAGTATCGCTTTAACCACATCGCCGCGCCGCAAGCCAGCGCCACCTTTATCGGTTTGCCCGTCGGTACATACGCGATTTCGGAGATATACACCCCCGTCGGGTACAAGCTGGTTTCCATGGACGCGGGCGAACCGGCCCAAATCAGGAAAGTCGCTCCCGCCGCCCCCCCCGTCGAAGAGGCGCCCGACCCTGTCAAAATCGACCCCGTCGAGCCGGAGCCCATCCAGACCAACCCCGTCGAACCCCCTGACCCCGAGGAGAGCGACCCGGAAATCAACATCGCCCCGCCCGCCTTGGATCCGGATCCCGAAATTTTGGCGCAGTCCCGGCTCTTCGGCCCCTTCCGGGAGCTCCCGGCGGTGACCAAGACCGAAACCGTGACCGAAACCGAGAGACCCGCCCTCCAACCGCCCCAAGAGCCGACGCCGGACGTACCCCCCGAGCCGAAGCCCCAGCCCATCCAAACATATATCGATTTACAGGGCCTGTCTCACCAGCCCGCCATCAAGGTGGAAGCGCAAGAGGCCGACCGGCTCTATATTGTCACCATAGTCTACTGCGCGACGCCGTCGGTGACCGGCTTCAGCGGCACCATCGCCGCCCCCCTCCAGCTGGCCTCCTTCACCTACACCGACGCGGTAGCCCTCCCGGACGGCGCGCCGCCCCTCGACGACGGCCCGACCCCCGAGGAGCCCGACCCCGAAACCCCCGCCGACCCCACCCCGCCGGACGACACCAAGGAGCCGCCGGAATCCCCCGCCCAGCCCCTCCCCCCGGACCTGACGCCGGAGCCCGGCGACGGGGATTACACCGCCCAGCCCATCCCCCCGGAGCTGACATGAGTCTGCCCTCCGCCATCTGAAATGGGGTTACATATCAGTGGATAATTACCCGCCCCTCCCGAAAGGCGATGAGCCGGAAGCCGCCCCCAGCCAAACGACCGTCGGGCGGCGCCTCCAAACAACCCCCCCGGTGTCCACGCGCCGCAAAATCATAAAGGCGGCCGGCAACGTGCTGTTCATCCTCTTCCTGGCGCTCCTGTGCGCCCTGGTGTACGTCATCTTCGCCGCCCGGCGCGACGGCGACGCCGCCCAGGTCTTCGGCCTGAGCATGTACACCGTGCAGACCGGCAGTATGTCCCCCACCATTCCCGTCGGGTCGCTGGTGCTGGTCAAAGAGGTGCCCGCCGAGGACATCCAGGTCGGCGACGTCATCACCTTCTTCATGGGCAGCAGCAACGTGACCCACCGCGTGGTCGCCATCAACTACAGCCCCGAGGACGACTACCGATCCTTCGCCACCCGCGGCGACGCCAACAACACCAACGACCCCCGCCCGATCCCCTACGAGGATGTCTACGGCGTCGTCCAGTGGAACCTGCCCGGCGTGGGCCGGGCCGTCGATTGGCTCAAGCCCCCCAACCTGGGGTTGCTCGTCATCGTGATACCCTGCGGCCTTATTATTGTCGTCGAAGTGGCCAAATTGGTCCGCTTTACGAAAAAATCCAAGGTAAACCCGGACAACAAGCAAAACACCGACAACAGGCAAGACTCCGAGGAGAAGCGAGACCCGGACAACCAGCAAGACTCCGAGAACAGCCAAACCCCGCTACCGTAGCAAACCCCAAAATCACGCGAAACACAGTCGCAAGGGGGCATGTCAATGGCGATCAGGAATGGAACATAGCGTGTATGCAGCAACCCCCGCAAGAAGAAAGAGCAACCAAGAAGAAGAAACAGAGTTAAGAAGGAGTGTAAACGCAGATGAAGACCCTGAAAAACAAAAAAGTCCTGTCCAGCGTCTTTGCCATCCTGGTGTGCCTCGCGCTCATCACTGGCGCCACTATGGCTTGGTTCACCGCCGGCGGCGGCTCCAATCCCACCGACTACGTAGCCGGAACCCTGGGCTATGACCTCGTCCTGAACGACGGCATCAGCGAATACCTGGACACCGACGCCCTCTACCCCTATGTAGACTATGAGTTCACCACGCCCGACTGGCAGCCCGGCGACGTCATCGGCTCCTCGAAAGCCGCGTGGATCGACAATGCCATTGCTGGCCTCGAAACATACATCGGCGGCACCAGCTACTACCAGTGGCTTGTCGAGCGTTGGGTTCGCTTCGACCGCACCCTGCATCCGACCGATCCGTTCACTGACGGCAACGTCGTCAACATCGACTTCAACATCGCTACCGGCAACGAAGACCTTCTCAACCTGCTCTATGGCGTCAAGTCCACCGGAGCGTACTGGAGCTATCTCGACGACGGCTCCTACCCGGGCAACGCCATTTTGGATCCCGTGACGGGCTATCTGCAGAACGATTACTTCGACTACGGCACGCTGAAAAACACCGGCAACCT
>JAITQI010000038.1 GCA_031289065.1 Oscillospiraceae bacterium | reverse complement strand
AAAAAAATATGCCTGAAGTGTCCGATGTGTCCTGGGCGCTGTTTGAAGCCCTGGGAAGCCGCAAACTGTATGATGCCTCCGTCCGCCGGGCGGGGGAAAGCGTTGTCCTCATGGCCCGGGAGGAGGATACGGGGCGTGACGTCCTGGCCGCCGCCGGGCCCGCCGCCGCCGCCTTCCAAGGGCAGGCCCTTGACGGGCTGACCGGCGTCTTGGCCCCCCTGACGGGGGACAATGCCGCCGCGCTGCGCCGCCTATTTCCCTTTACCGCCCCTGTCTCGGTGCTCCGGCAGCCCCGAAGCATCGGCTTGGGCGACCGGTTGGGGATCGCCACCCCGGGGCATATCCGCGCCCTGGCGGGCTATGACGCCTATCCGGTTTTCGCCCAGCAGTCCATCCGGGAGTTGACCCTGACCGGGCGCACCTTCGCCGACGTGTTGGACGCCGCCAGTTTCTCGGTGTTCCGGGCGGGCTTTGAGCGGGGCTTCGGCTTTGACGGGGATCACCTGAAAACCGAAGCCGAAGTGGCCGACGCCCTGGCGGCGGGCTGCACCATGATCACCCTGGACTGTAGCGAATACATCCGGAGCGGCCCCCCCGTCCGGACGGAAACCGTCCCCGAGGCGCTGCGCGTCCGCTACGCCGGACGGCGGTTCCACCTGTCCGACACGGTCACGGTGGCCTTCGACGAGAAGACCCTCGCTGACTGTCACCGCATCTACGGCGAGGCGCTGGATTTTGCCGCCGCCATCTACGACCGCTTCCTCCGGGACAAGACCGACCGGGTTGACTTCGAGCTGTCCATCGACGAGACCGCCACCCCCACCACCCCGGAACAGCATTTCTTTGTGGCCAACGAGCTGGCCCTGCGGGATGTGAGACCGGTCACGGCGGCCCCGCGCTTTTGCGGCGAGTTCCAAAAAGGGGTGGACTACATCGGCGACCTGAACCAGTTTGCCGCCGAGCTGGACGCCCACGCGGCCATCGCCGCCCACTTCGGCTACAAACTGAGCATCCATTCGGGGTCGGACAAATTTTCCGTCTTCCCGGCCATCGGGCGGGCGACACAGGGCCGGTTTCACGTCAAGACGGCGGGCACCAACTGGCTGAGCGCCATGCAGGTGGTGGCCGAGACCGACCCCGCCCTCTACCGGGCGGCCCACAAACACGCCCTGGCCCGCTTCGCCGATGCGCGGAAATACTACCACGTGACCACCGACCTGGGCAACATCCCCGACCTGAACACCCTGGCCGACAGCGATCTGCCCGCCCTGTTCGACAACAACGACGCCCGCCAGCTCATCCATATCACCTACGGCTACCTCCTCACCGACAAGGCCCCCAACGGCGCCCCCCTCCTCCGGGACAGGCTGTACGCCCTGTGGGACAAAGAACGGGAGCTCTACGCCCAACACCTGGCCCAGCACATCGGCAAACATCTATCCCTCCTCTACGGCGACCGTCCCCACGCGTAACCCGGCACCCTCAGGCAAAACGCGAAACGCGTAATCTCCAGAGAGTAAACAGAAGAAATCTTCTCTTGTTTACTCTCTGGATTTTTATGTTTCTCCCCCTCCTTTTTCCCTTGACAAACCGCCCCCGCCGCGTTATACTGTAAGTAATCATACAACGAAACTGATGAGGCGGAAGAGTAAACGCGAACCAACCGAACAGAGAGCCGCGGCGGGTGAAAGCGCGGTCGGGGATGTCGCGTTGAATGGAACCGCGGAGGGCGGCCAATAACCGACGGGTTTCCCCGCCCGTTATCCTGTGGGTGCGCGCCATCATGGTGCGCGATGGAGATGGGCGACAAAAGATCGCCAATTGGGGTGGCACCGCAGGAGCGTATGCTCTTGTCCCGAGGAGGGGACAGGGGCTTTTTTGTTTTCTGAACAAAATACACCAAAAACAGGAGGGAACCCCCATGGCCAAAATTCCGTACAAAACCTACCTTTCCGAAGAGCAGCTTCCCCAACAGTGGTACAACCTCCGCGCCGACATGAAGACCCAGCCCGCCCCCATGATCAGCCCCGCCAACTTCCAGCCCCTGAAACCGGAGGATCTGCACCCCATCTTCGCCGAGGAACTGTGCCGCCAGGAGTTCGACGCGACGACCCGGTTTATCGACATCCCCGGCCCGGTGTACGACTACTACCGCACCTACCGCCCCTCCCCCCTGGTGCGGGCCTACAACCTGGAAAAGGCCCTCGACACCCCGGCTCGCATCTATTTCAAATTCGAGGGCAACAACACCTCGGGCAGCCACAAGCTCAACTCGGCGGCCCCCCAGGCGTATTTCGCCAAACAGCAGGGGCTTCAGGGCCTGACCACCGAGACCGGCGCCGGCCAGTGGGGCACCGCCATGGCCATGTCCTGCGCCCACTTCGGCCTGGATTTGAAGGTCTTCATGGTCAAAACCTCCTCCGAGCAGAAGCCCTACCGCAAGGTGGTCATGCAGACCTACGGCGCGGACGTTACGGCCAGCCCCTCCAACACCACCCAGGTGGGCCGCTCCATCCTGGAGAGGTACCCGAACACCGGCGGCAGCCTGGGTTGCGCCATTTCCGAAGCCATCGAGGCGGCGGTCACCAACCCCGGCTACCGCTATGTCCTGGGCTCGATGCTCAACCACGTGTTGCTGCACCAGTCGGTCATCGGCCTGGAGGCCAAGGCGGCTATGGATCAGCTGGGCGAGTATCCCGACATCGTCATCGGCTGCGCGGGCGGCGGCTCCAACATGGGCGGCCTCATGTCCACTTATATGGCCGACCGGCTGTCCGGCAAGGCCAATCCCTATTTCATCGCCATCGAACCGGCCTCCTGCCCCTCCATGACCCGGGGCCGCTACGCCTACGACTTCGGCGACACCGGCCACACCACGCCGCTGGTGAAGATGTACACCCTGGGCAGCGATTTCATCCCGTCGCCCAACCACGCCGGCGGCCTGCGCTTCCACGGCATGTCGCCCATCCTGTCCCAGCTCTACCTGGACGGCTACCTGGACGAGGCCCGTTCCGCCGAGCAGACCAGCGTCTTCGAGGCGGCCACCCTCTTTGCTCGGGTGGAAACCATCCTGCCCGCTCCGGAATCCGCCCACGCCATCCGCGCCGCCATCGACGAGGCGATCAAATGCCGCGAGAGCGGGCAGACCAAGGTCATCCTCTTCAGCCTCTCCGGCACCGGCTACTTCGACCTGACCGCCTACAGCTCCTACCTCACCCACACCATGACCGACTATATCCCCACCGACGAGGATTTGCAAAAGGGCTTTGCCACCCTGCCCCAAGTGCCCGAAGGCAAATAAATATCCCTGAAAACAAAACAAAAGCGCCAAGGGAGAACGTCCCTTGGCGCTTTTTATCGTCATGTCCATAAATCACTCCGCCAGCGCTACCCGCGAAACGCTCCGGCAGCGCTTGGTCTTCTCGTCGATATCAAACAGCGCCCCCTCCAATTTGGAGGGGCCGGAGGCCACCTCGTACCGCTGGGGCACCGCCCCCAGAAACGAGGCCACCGAAATGTCGGAGCGCACCCCGAGCACCGACTGGGCCGGGCCGGTCATACCCAAATCGCTGATGAACCCCAGCCCCGCTGGGAAGACCCGTTCGTCGGCGGTCTGCACATGGGTGTGGGTGCCGAACAGGGCCTGAACCCGGCCGTCCAGGTGATAGGCCAGGGCCCCTTTTTCGCTGGTGGCCTCGGCGTGAATGTCAACGGCGAAAAGGTCCGCGTCCATCGTGGGCAGCAGCCGGTCGATGACGGGGAAGGGGTTGTCCGGGTGGAAATCCATCAGACAGCGCCCCACCAGAGAAATCACGCCCACCCGCACCCCGCGGCTGGTCTCAAACACACAGTGGCCCCGCCCGGGGTTTTGGGAGGGGAAATTGGCCGGACGCAGCAGGTAGGGATGATCTCCGATCAGTCGAATGATGTCCTTCCGATGCCAGGTGTGGTTGCCCAGGGTCACCACGTCGGCCCCCGCCGCGAACAGCCGCTCGGCCTGCTCGGGGCGGATGCCCATCAGATCGGCGTTTTCGCCGTTCACAACGCACAAATCCACATGATGCTCCCGGCGCAGGGCGTTGAGATGTTTTTCAACCATGCGCAACCCCGGTTCCCCCACCACGTCGCCAATCGAGAGAAGATACAAAGAAACAACCACCTTTGTGAACCTATTCTGTCCTCAAAATCCCAACGCAGTCATAATGGGGCCGGGCGGCGATACGGGCGGCGTTGTCCCGAAACACCGTGTGCCCCACGGCCAGCACCAGGAAATCGCGGGCCAGCGCCTCGGCCAGCGGCAGGTTGGCAAAGCCCTGAACGCTCTCGTCGGCCACGTGGGGCTCGCAGGCGGACACGGCAAGGCCCCGTTCCGCCAGCGCCCGGCACAAGGTCAGGGAGGGGGACTCCCGCAAGTCGTCGATGTCCGGCTTGTAGGCGAGGCCCAGCACGCAGACCCGCCCTCCCGGGGGCACAAGCCCGGCCACCGCCTCGGCCACCAAGTGAGGTTTCCCGTCGTTGACCCGGCGGGCGGCGGCGATCAGCGGGGTGCAGTCGGGGAGCAACCCGTGGATGAACCAGGGATCGACGGCGATACAGTGCCCGCCCACCCCCACGCCGGGGGTCAGGATATTCACCCGGGGATGGCAGTTGGCCAGCTCGATGAGCCGGAAGACGTCCACGCCAAGCCGGGCGGCCACGGTGGACAGTTCGTTGGCGTAGGCGATGTTGATGTCCCGGAAGGTGTTTTCCACCAGCTTGCACAGCTCGGCGGTGATGTCGTCGGTCAGGTGTAGTTGGCCGCCCTCCACCACGCGCTCGTAGATGGCCCGGGCCATCGCCAGGGCCTTTTCGGTGCGCCCGCCGATGATGCGGTCGTTGTCCTTGAGCTCCCGCAGAATGCGCCCCGGGATGACCCGTTCGGGGCAGTGGGCCACATGAAAGGCATCCGGGTCGAGGCCGGAGGTTTCGGAAAGAATCCCCTCCAGCCACCGGCAG
>JAITQI010000028.1 GCA_031289065.1 Oscillospiraceae bacterium | reverse complement strand
CCACCGGCAATTTCTACCGGCCCTTCCTCGATTACTGCGACTGGGCGCGGCAGCGGGGGCAAAGCCTCAACTACCCCATCGGCGGCTACACGGAGACGGCAGAGAGCTTCCAGGCTGCGCCCGGTCGGCCGGATCGGTTCTTTTCCCTCGATCCGGCCGGTCGGGACAGGCGGCCTGCCGGGGAATACCTTGTCGGCTACGGCCGTGGCTATTACGGCGAAGCGGACGCCGCGGCGGCGCGCCTGCTTGCCTACGCACGGGAACACGGCCTCAAGCTGGCGGGCCCGGTCTATCAGATCTATCTGTTTGACGAGTTGGTTCTCCGCGAGGAAGACAAATTCCTCCTGCAAATCGCCGTTCGGCTGGCCGGGCCCGGGAAATAGTGGGCGGAAGATTCTCGTCTCGGCCGGGCGGAGCGAGACGATTGACCGGCGCGTCGGCGCTTTTTAGCGCGAGACGGCGAGGCATAGGAAAACATGGCAACAGAAGACAAAAGGGGGGCGTATACGCTCTCCTTTCGTCTTCACACGGAACGCTGGCGGGTGATGAAACGCAAAAAGGGGCGCATCGCCGCCTTTTCACACGTTTCCCCCTGTCCGTTATCGGTCGCCAATGACCTCATCTTCTATCCGTACAGCCGGAGAAATCCATTGGCCTTTTCGTCCGGTATATTTACGCGAATTTCGACGAGTTTAAGCTGCTTGTTTCCTCGTCTGAGCAGACGGTATATGAAAGTTTCACGCACGACCTTATACAACTTGATGTCGATATGACGGTAGAATATCTCAAACGGGCGCGGGAAGCGGGATACGCGGTTCGCGATTTGTCGGAAGATGAAATCCATATGTTGAGCAGCGCGCAGTATTCGGCTATTTTTGAGTTGATTCTTCATAAACGTTCCGAAGAACAGGCTTTGCGTTATATCCAAACCATTTGGGATTTTTTCAGCGCCGGCTGGCGGCGGTTGTTTGAAGGGCCCTAAAGCCCGAGAAATCGATTGTATGGCGGCAATGGATTTTTTTGAAGCCCGAGGTTAGCAGAGACTAATTTAACTGTCAGCTGGCCGGGAAGGGGCTGTTCGCGAGGCGCGGCGGGTGTTGAAACCGGGCGGCACGCTCTGTATCTGCAACGAAATGTACCGGCAGGAGGGCAAGGAAGCGCCGTATCAATACTTTGTGAAAACGCTGGATATGAGCATCTATTCGCGCAAGGAACTGGAAAACGCGGCCGCGGCCGCGGGCTTTACGGACGTTCGCGTGGTTTCCCACGACAAAGAGGGCAAGGTTTGCGTCATCGCTCGGAATCCGGGTTAGCGGGCGCAAAAACCGATCCGCACCGGTAAGGGAGCGGCCGTCGGACAGGCGGTGAGACGGGGTCTGTACGGAAAATCAGACGAATTTGGCATATCCACGTGAGGGGCACACACCAAATCTTCTCCCCAAGCCTTGAAAAACAGACTGAACCGGCGTATACTATACGAAGTCAGGCGCGAGCGTTGAGACAACATCGCCATATCGCCCTGGAGAGGAGGCGCCGCCGTGTCCTTGGAAGTCGAAAGCAAGCATCGCGTTCCGGACGAGCGGGCCGCGGAACGGCTGCTGGCCGACCCGCAGCTGAGCCTCATGCGGCAGGAGGAGCCAACCGTTTTGGAGATGGCCGCCTCCTATTATGACGTCCCCGCCCTGGAACTCAACCGCCGTCGCTGGGCGCTGCGTCTGCGCTGGGAGGGCGGCGTGGGCATGGCGGCGCTCAAAACCCCCGCGGAGGAGGAAGCCCTGCCCGGCCTGACCGCCCGCCGGGAGTGGCAATGCCCCGCCGAGACCGTTGAAGAGGCCGTTCCTGCCTTGCTCCGGGCGGGCGCCCCCGAGGAACTGGGGGTCATCACCCGGGACCAGGCGCTCATCGAGCGCTGCCGCATCGCCTTTACCCGCACGGTAGGCCTGTTGGATATGCCGGGCGGCGGGGTGGCCGAAATGGCGGTGGACCGGGGTGTTTTGCACGCCGGGGACAAACAGGAATCCTTTTGGGAGTTGGAAATCGAACTCAAATTCGGAGACCCCGCTGAGGTGGCGGCGTTGGCCGCCCGCCTGGCCGCCGCCTATGGGCTGACCCCGGAGCTCGCCAGCAAATATGAACGGGCCCTGCGGTTGATTCGCAGCCGAAGGGGATAAACTACATCAGCGGTCAGAGAACAGAGGGCAGAGGTTGGCGGTCGAAGCTAACGTCTGACGTCTGACCTCTGCCCTCTGAAAAGGAGCGCGGTTCAATTGGCGGAGCCCCATGACAAGCCGGAAGGCTCGCAGGACAAGCCGAAGGGCACCAACGACATGACTCAGGGCAGCCCCTGGCGGCATATCCTGATGTTTTCCCTGCCCCTGCTGGCCGGCAATCTGCTTCAGCAGCTCTACAACCTGGTGGACACCATCGTGGTGGGCCAGGGTGTGGGCGGCGACGCGCTGGCCGGCGTGGGCACCACCGCCCCCATCATCTTCCTGATTACCTCGATGTTCGTGGGCGTCGGCCTGGGCGCGACGGTGCTGCTCTCCCAATATTACGGCGCGGGCGATCTGGAATCCTTGCGGAAATTGGTCAGCTCGGTGTATTCGGCCCTTCTCCCCCTCATCCTCATCGTCACGGTGGTAAGCCTCCCGCTGACAGGTCCGGTTTTGCGCCTGATTCAGGTGCCCGACGGGGCCACCTTCGACATGTCCCGGCTGTATATGATCATCATCATCCTGGGTTTTTTGGGCTCCTTCGGCTTCAACCTCAACGCCGGATTGCTCCAGGCCATGGGCAACTCCATGCTACCCTTTGTGCTTTTGTGCGTGTCCACCCTTGTGAACGTCGCCCTCGACCTGCTGTTTGTGCTGGTCCTCGGCTGGGGGGTGGCCGGAGCCGCCGTGGCCACGGTCATCGCCCAAACCCTCTCCTGGCTGGGCGGCATGGTCTATATCAACCGGCAC
>JAITQI010000189.1 GCA_031289065.1 Oscillospiraceae bacterium | reverse complement strand
ATCCATATGGGCGTACAGGGACTGGATTTGCGCGGCGTAGGCGTACAGCCGGACGGACAGTTCGGAGCCGTCCGGGGGGGCGTATCCGGTTTGATCGGCGTATCCGGCCTTCAGGGCCGCGTAAATTTCCTCCACGGTTTTCACGGGCTCACCTCCACGACGGCCTGACGGGTTCCGGCGCGCAGGGTCACCGTCACCCGGAGCCGTCCTTCTTCCGGTTGGGAGAGGGATACGCCGTCCACCCGCACCTCGGGTTCGGGGGCCAGGGCCTCGGCGGCGTAGGCCAGGGCCGCGCCCTCCCGTTCGGCGGGGCGGACGGCGCTCAGGGTGTGCAACCGGCTGCCCAGCTCGGGCAGCCAGGGCAGACAGCCCCGCCGGGCGGCCAAGCGCAGCAGCGCCCGTTGCAGCAGGGCTTCCGGGCCGGTCACGGTTTCAAAGGAACCCAGCCCGTCGGGGCGGTAGTCCCCGTTTTTCAGCGCAAATTCCATGGGTTCACTCTCCTCCCAGTATCAGCGGATTGCCGTTGACTCTCACCAGGCCGTTGAGATCGAGGCCCCCGTCGGGGTTCAGGACGACGGCGGCGAGGCCGGTTTTGAGGTGGGCCTCGCCGTCGGGCATGAGCCGCAGCTCCGCTTGGCCGACGCGGATACACACCTCGCCGGGTGCCAGACCGGGAACGGCGGCGGGCAGGGCGGCCACAAGATAGGATTTGCGTCCGTCGGCGTCCTTGAGGACCAGCACCTCGTCCCCCACGGACGGCCGCCAGGCGTAGCCGCCCGGCCCGCAGACGGCGATGCCCCGCCGTTCGGCGTCGGTAAAGGCGGCCACCTCGGCCCCGGACAGGGTCACGGTGCCCCGCAGGGCCGACGGCCCCTGGGTATCCGGGCGGGCGACGGATTGTTTTGACAGCCACATAAGGGAGAGGACTCCTTAATTTTACAAATACCGCGCCGGGGTCAGGGTCAGGCGGGTTTCGCAGCCGTTGCCCGGCGCGCAGGCGGTTTCGGCTTCCCAGACGACGTAGGGGTTTTCGGCGAAGGCGGCGGGCAGGGCGGTCAGGGTCAGGGTGTCCCCTGGCCAGGCGGCGAAGGGCCAGGGGAGGACGGCGGTCACCGTGACAAACCCGCGCAGGCTCTGTTTCATGGCCAGGCGGGCGGAGGTCTCCATGGCGGCCACCCCTTCCCGGCCCACGCCGGTCATCACCAGCCGCCGCCCCTCGTCGGGGTAGGCGGCGTTTTTGATCCGGTAGCTCTGCAACGTGTCCCGGTTGCGGACCAGGGCTTCGGACACCACCCCGTAACGGTTGCGGGCGCAAGTCACGCGGAGCCCCAGGCGGGAGAGGTCCAGGACGTCCTTCGCCGTCGCGAAGGGGGCCACCGTGAGGGTGCCGGCGGGGGTGAATCGGGGGTATCGCCCGGCCCGGTCGGCGGCGTAGGCGGTCACCGCCCGCCAGGCGCTGGCGCCCGAGGCCACCTGAAAGTCGGCGGTCTCGGGCAGGTCGGCGGTCTCGGCGGCGACGCCGAAGGGGGTCACATAGCGGGCGGCGATGTCCCGCCAACCGGCCCGGGCGAAATGGGCGGGTTCGGCTTGGTTGTCGAGGAGCAGGGCCTGCATGCCCCGGCCGGTGAGGCGGGTGTCCCACCCGTCGGGGCCCAGGGCGGCCGTCCATTCGTCGAGGGGGCCGAAAAAGACCTGCCGCCCCTCGTGAAAGGCGGACAGGCGGGCCGCCCGGGGCAGGACGCCGTCCTGGGACGGATCGTAGGCGCAGGAGAGATCAAAGGCGTCGCAGCCGTCGCCGCATCCCAGGGAAAACCGCCATCGGAAGGGTTCGGGCAGCCGCGCCCGTCCCCCGTCGGCGGTGTGAAGATAGAGTTCCATAGGCCCTCCAGAGGGTAGACGTCAGCGTATTTTCACGCTGTCGCCGACGTAGATGAGGTTGGGGTTTTTGATCTGGGGGTTGAGGGCGATGAGGGCGGACAGGGTGGTGCCGTAGGCTTTGGCGATGCCGGAGAGGGTTTCGCCTTTTTTGACGGTGTGGAAAAGGGGTTCCTGAGGGGCTTGGGCGGGGGCGTTTGCCGTCTGCGCGGCGGCGGCGGGTTCGGTCTGGGCGGTGAGGCCGGGCTTGTATTCCTCGGCGTCCTCCCAGAAACAGAAGTTGTAGGTCACATAAGACGCCTGGGGCTCCTGGGCCAGGGACAGTTCCACGAACCAGGCCCGGGCCGACTGCCACACCGGGTGGATCAGCTGGCCGGGGGTGTTGTCGTAAAACAGGGAGGCCAGGCGTTTAAAGGCGTCATAGGCGTCCGGCCCGTAGAAGGCCCCCTGGCCCCGCATGACCCGGTGGGCCATGGTCAGGCCCCGGAGGTATTCCGCCCCCAGGGGCGCGAGCCGGGCGGCCATGTGCCGGGCGAAGTCGATCTGATACCGCTCCGGGTTGTGGGGCCAGACAAAGGTTTTGTAACGCATGGGGGGAAGGGTCATGGGCCAGGCAGCTCCTTTCAGGGCGGCGGTCAGTATCTTCGGGCGTCCCGTTCAAAGTGGTCGGAGATGTCCCGCATGGTCAGGGTGGCAAGGGGGGATTGGAGGGGGTTTGGGGTGCTTTGGAGGGGATTGGCGGCGGCGGTCGGCTGGGGCTCTGGGGGCAGGAGGGCCGGTCGGGCGAAGA
>JAITQI010000149.1 GCA_031289065.1 Oscillospiraceae bacterium | reverse complement strand
CGGTGTTGAGGGTTTCCGGCACAAAGCCCGCGCCGATGCCCTGAATCTTGTGCAACCCCGGTGTGCCCTTGGACAGCACCGGCGATCCGGCCGGTTCCACCGCGATCACCTTGACGGCGGGGTTCTGGGCCTTCAGATACTCGCCCGCGCCCGAAATGGTGCCGCCGGTGCCGATGCCGCTGACGAAAATGTCCACCTTCCCGGCGGCGTCGGCCCAAATTTCCGGGCCGGTTGTCGCTTTGTGGATGGCCGGATTGGCCGGGTTTTCAAACTGGCCGGGGATGAAGCTGTTCGGGGTGGCGGCGGCCAGTTCCTGCGCCTTGGCGATAGCGCCCTTCATGCCCTTGGCCCCTTCGGTCAGCACCAGCTCCGCGCCATAGGCCTTCAACAGGTTGCGACGCTCAACGCTCATGGTCTCGGGCATGGTCAGAATGAGGCGGTAACCCCGGGCGGCGGCCACCGATGCCAGACCGATGCCGGTGTTGCCGCTGGTCGGCTCGATGATGACCGAATTGGGCTTCAGCAGTCCCTTGGCCTCGGCGTCGTCGATCATGGCCTTGGCGATGCGGTCTTTGACGCTCCCAGCGGGGTTGTAGTACTCCAGCTTACCCAGGATGACAGCCTCCAAATGCTGAATCTTCTCATAATTGGAAAGCTCCAGCAGAGGCGTACGGCCGATCAGGTCGGCCACGTTTTTGTAAATACCCATTGTGACTCCATCTCCTTTTCAATATAACATATATATTATATATGCATAACATACATAATATATTACGCCCCACCCGGCGATTTGTCAAGGGGGCAGAGCAATGTTTTTTAGCGTTTATCGCATCCCGCGCCTGTACACGCTGAGAGCCAGAAGCCAAAACACCCCGACAAAGCCCCCCGCACCACCCCAGCGCGATGAACGTATCCCTCCGCACAGGCTATCCCAACAGCAGTCTACCCGCAAAAGGCCTCACGTCAATCGCGTTCATGGGGGCGGCCCTCTGGGTTCAGTTTTTTCGCGACGTCGCGGTTGAGGTTGTCACGCCAGCCCGCCGTGTACGTTTTGACGCTCTTCAGCAGTTCGTCCACGAACCCGGCCACGTCTTCCCCCGTAACCGCCAGCGCGGTTTTGCCCTCCGCCGCGCCGGCTTCAAACAGGTCGATCAGCCCGTAGTGCGCCTCAAGCATATCGTAGCCGTCCCCCGCCGCAAAGCACCACATATGTTCCTGAATCTTCTTGAAAACAAACCGGTAATCCTCAGGCAGCGCGTCCACCCTTGCCATTTGCCGCTTGTATTCGCGCTTGCTTTCCCTAATCTTTATGAGATTGAGATACTTGTCAAAAAAGTTAGTCATTTCCGTTTTCCTCCCGCAATTGTTTGATTTTGGATAACAAGAACTTCCAGCGTTCCCAGAACCTTGCGAGCTCACGCCGACCGCTCTCGTTGAGCGTGAAAAACTTGCGGGGCGGCCCCATATCGGAGGGGCGTTTGCTGATGTCAACCAACCCGTTGCGCTCCAGCCTCAAGAGAATCGTGTAGACCGTACCGTCCACGACCTCGGAAAATCCCAGCGCGTTCAACGTGCGGGTAATCTCGTAGCCGTAGGTTTCCCCCCGGCTGATCAGCTCCAGAACGCAGCCCTCCAATACACCCTTGAGCATTTCGGTTAGGTTTTCCAAGCGGTTTCCCCCTTTCGGTCCTCTGCGAGGACACTATGTAGTAATACGCATTACATGTATACTGTAACACAGATTAGCACGGGCGTCAAGGGAAACATGAAAAAATGTCCCGCGCCTCTAAAAACGGTTTGGGCCGGTTGACAAGCAGTCCATTTTGATATATAGTTTGCGTATAAAATATATCCTCAAAAAGGTCGCCCTTTCGTCTGCCAGCATTGCGTATGCCCGGAATTTTCCCGGTTCTGGGAACGCTTTGTTGGTGTGCCGTAACCGCAAGATCGCCCAGGTGCCCAGCCTTCTTTGTGAAGTGCTTGGGATGAGCGCGTATTACGACTATGACGGCGACGGGTACCAGGAAATCCTGAGCACCGACAGGTCAATGCCCTTTACAGGTTACACCATCTATAAATTCGACTTGGAACATCACGAGCTGCGATACGCCGATCTTTTAAAGCGGCTTCAATGCGACGGCGTTGACTACGATACGCACCGCGGGTTGTTCTTCACCTATCACATGGTCGAGGACGGCAATCAGGAGATACAGCGCGGGGACGGCAACATATACGCCTTGGAGGGCCGCGCCTTCGTGTGCCGCTATACTCCCTCTTGAGCTGAGTTTACGGTCTGTCCGCAACGATCAAACTAACGCAAAGGGAGGGCGTCCCCCCTTTGCGTTAGTTTTGTTTCCGCCGGGCGCACCGCCGGTTGACCACCGCAAAACCCCGCCCGCTGATTCTGACTTGCCAACCTTTCCAACTTAGGGTATACTGTTACTGCCTGATTTTTACCGTTTGGAGGTTGCGCCATGCGTATCAATGCTCATTACCTGGAATTGAAAGACGACTATCTCTTCGCCGAGATCGCCAACCGGGTGTCCGCGTTTCAGTCCGCCCACCCAACCGCCCGGATCATCCGCTTGGGGATCGGCGACGTGACCCTGCCCCTGCCCCGGACGGCGGTGGAGGCCATGCGCGCCGCCGCCGCCGACATGGGGGAGACGTCTACCTTCAAAGGCTACGGCGATTACCCCGGCTATGCCTTCCTGCGGGAGGCCATCGCGGGTTACTATCAGACAAAGGAAATCGCCCTGGAGATGGACGAAATCTTTGTCGGCGACGGGGCCAAAAGCGACCTGGGCAACATCCTCGACATCTTCGGGCCGGACAACACCGTCCTCATCCCCGACCCAGTCTACCCGGTCTATGTGGACACCAACGTCATGGCGGGCCGCCGGGTGACTTATGTAAACGGCAGCGCGGAAAACGGTTTTCTGCCCTTGCCGGAGGAATCCCTTCACGCCGACGTCATCTATCTGTGTTCCCCCAACAACCCCACCGGCGCGGTGTACAGCCGATCCGGGCTCAAGCGTTGGGTGGATTACGCGCTGGACAACCGGGCCGTCATCCTTTTCGACGCCGCCTACGAGGCCTTCATCCACGACCCCAACCTGCCCACCAGCATTTTCGAGATCGAGGGCGCCCGGCGCTGCGCCATCGAGTTCTGCTCCCTGTCCAAGACGGCGGGGTTCACCGGCGTGCGCTGCGGGTACACCGTCGTGCCGCGCGAACTGACGGCGGATGGCGTGCCGCTGAACAAGCTGTGGCTCCGGCGGCAGGCCACCAAATTCAACGGCGTGTCCTACATCACCCAGCGCGGCGCGTCGGCGGTGTTCACCCCTGACGGCCTGACCGAGGCCCGAGCCAACATCGCCTATTACCTGGAAAACGCCCGTCTCATTCGGGAGGCCTTGTCCGAGATGGGTATCTGGTTTGTCGGCGGCGAAAACGCGCCCTATATCTGGCTCAAATGCCCGAACGGCCTGGGTTCCTGGGCTTTCTTCGACAAATTGCTGACCGAGGCGCATGTCGTGGGCACCCCCGGCGCGGGCTTCGGCCAAAACGGCGAAGGCTATTTCCGCCTGACCGCCTTCGGGGCCAGGGACAACGTCGTTGAAGCCCTGGCGCGGCTGAAGGCGGATTTCTGAGGCGGTGCCGCGTAGCGCGGACACGGCGGACCTGACTTTGGGGAGGAAAAGCGCATGAAAAAGCGGCTGACGGCGTTGATCGCGGCCTTGGCGCTCGTCGCGGCGCTGACGGGCTGCGGCCTGTTTTCGCCGCACGAAACAAAAGGCCCACCGCCGCCCGAGACCTCTCCGGGGCGCTTTGAGGACATGTTCTTCACGCAAACGCTTTGGGCGTCTTCGCTGAAACAGTCGAAGGACACGTCCTATATACGGTTCCGGGACGCGGCGCGGATTTTTGAGGAGCCCTTCGACGCCACGCGCAGCACGGTTTTGGCGTTTTACGATCAGGCGGCCGGGTTCTTTCTGCGGGCGTCGACGCCATTTCTCCCCGAGCAACTGGCTTGGGACGGCGACGATCGGTTCTCTCTCAACAGCACATCATACAACGCCAACACGGGCAGTTCCTCCGAGCGCAACCTGGACTTCACCCGCGTCCGGGAGGATGTCCTGTCGCAGGGGGCGCGGGATGTTCTCGCCTGGACGGAGTCGGAATACGGCTTCGTGTTGAATTTCCAGTCCGGCGAAAACCCGCTCTGGGGCATTTGGCATTTTGACGGGACATGGAAAAGCGCCGATTCACCTGAAATCACGGGGATGGAAAGCGGCACGCGGATGTTTTGCCGGAACGGGCTGTGTATCGATTACTATGAGGGCGGGGACTCCGACGAAAGCGAGCCACGCGCATTGTATCTCAATCTCAATATATATGTCTACGATGAAGCGAACGCGCAGATGATGTCTGGCGGCTACGGCACATCGGGTTGGCAAATGCCGTCGAGTCCGGGGAATTCGTTTGACGTGACGGAATCGAACACGATAGGGTTTCCCTACGGCCACTCGCCGGAGCTGTCCTATGTCAACTCATGGGAGCTGCATCTCAAGGCGACCGACCCCGACCTCGTTCCGGCGGACGCTGTGACAGAAATCTGGTGTGTAGTACACTGAAGAAGACAGCGGACAGAAGACAGAACGAAGGCTTCTTCCGTCCCGCACCCGTTCCAATCCCCCCGTTCTGTCCTCTGTCCTCTCGTTTCTGTCCTCTGTCTGCTGTCCTCTCGCTTCTGCCCTCTACTACAAAGGAGGTGCCCATCCCATGCAAATCGACGGCGCGCTTATCGCGTATTTGGAAGACCTGTCCCGGCTGTCGCTGTCCGACGCGGAAAAGACGCGGCTGGCCGGCGACCTGACCGCCATTGTCGGCTATATGGCCAAGCTCGACGAGCTGGATACCGCGGGGGTGCCGGAGCGGAGCCACCCCTTTGACCACACCAACGCCTTCCGGGCGGACGTCGTCGGGGACAGCTTCGACCGCGCGCTTATCCTGCGCAATGCGCCGGACGCCGGAGACGAGGCCTTCCGAGTGCCCAAAACAGTGGAATAGGGGAGTGACGGTTTGGAACTCTATGATTTGAGCGCCCTGGCGCTGGCCGCCGCCATACGGGACAGGCAGGTCGGCGTCGCCGAGGCGGCGGGGGCCTTCCTCGACCGCATTGAGAAGACCGATCCGGCGATTTCCGCCTTTATAACCGTGGACAGGGCCGACGCGATGGCCCGTGCGGCGGCGGCGCAGGCGGCCATCGACGCGGGCGAGGCAACCTCCCCCCTGGCCGGGGTGCCTGTCGGCGTCAAGGACAACATTTCGGTGCGGGGGCTGCCCACCTCCTGCGCCTCCAAAATCCTGGAGGGCTATGTCCCGGTGTTCGACGCCACTGTGACCGACAGGCTGACGCAGGCGGGCCTCGTCGTGGTGGGCAAGCTCAACATGGACGAGTTCGCCATGGGCGGCTCCACCGAGACCGGCGTACACGGCCCCACCCGCAACCCGTGGGACACGGCGCGGGTGCCCGGCGGTTCGTCGGGCGGTTCGGCGGCGGCGGTGGCGGCGCGGGAAATCCCGCTGGCCCTCGGCTCCGACACCGGCGGTAGCATCCGCCAGCCCTGCGCCTTCTGCGGCGCGACAGGCCTCAAACCCACCTACGGCGCGGTGTCCCGTTACGGCCTGGTGGCCTATGCTTCGTCGCTCGACCAAATCGGCCCCATCGCCCGCTCGGTGGACGACTGCGCGGCGCTGCTGGCGGCCATCTCCGGCCCGGACGCCCGGGACAGCACCTGCGTCGTCGACGCCCCCTTCGCCTTTGACCAAACGCCGGACGAGGGGCTGGACGGCATGACCGTCGGCCTGCCCCGCAACTATTTCGAGGGCGGTATCGACGGGGACGTAAAAAAAGCCGTGCTGGCGGCGGCCAAACAGCTGGAAGCCCTGGGAGCCCGGGTGGAAGAATTCGTCATGCCCATGATGGAATACACAGTGCCCGCCTACTACATCATCGCCTGCGCCGAGGCCAGCTCCAACCTGTCCCGGTTCGACGGGGTCAAGTACGGCTACCGCAGCCCGAAGGCCGCGACGCTGTCCGAGCTGTACCTCGATACCCGCAGCGAGGGCTTCGGGCTGGAGGTCAAACGGCGGATGATGCTGGGCAACTTCGTGCTGTCCTCCGGCTATTACGACGCTTACTATAAGAAGGCCCTGCAGGCCCGCGCCCTGATCAAAGACGCCTACAACGCACTGTTTAAGAAATACGACCTGATCTTGTCCCCCGTCGCGCCCACCACAGCCTACCACCTGGGGGAGAACCTGGACGACCCCCTCAAGATGTACATGGGGGACATTTACACCGTGCCGGTCAATCTGGCCGGGCTGCCCGCCGTGGCCATGCCCTGCGGCTTCGACGGGCAGGGCCTGCCGGTGGGTTTCCAGCTGGTGGGGGACACCTTCGCCGAACCCCTGCTCATCCGGGCGGGGCGGGCCTATCAGCGCGTCACGGCGCACCATCTCAAACAGCCGGGGAGGGAAGCGGAATGAGCTGGGAAACCGTCATCGGCCTAGAAGTACACACCGAACTGGCCACCAAGTCCAAGATTTTCTGCGCCTGCACCACCGCCTTCGGGGGCTCGCCCAACACCCACGTCTGCCCGGTCTGCTCCGGGATGCCGGGCACACTGCCCCGCCTCAATCGGCAGGTGGTGGAATTCGCCATCCGCACCGGGCTGGCGCTGGACTGCGACATCACCCGGTACGGCAAGTTCGACCGGAAGAATTATGTCTACCCCGACCTGCCCAAAGCCTACCAGGTCTCCCAACTCTACGCCCCCATCTGCCAGAACGGACATCTGGACATCGACGCGGGCGGCGTCCCCAAGACCATCGCCATCCGGGAAATCCACATGGAGGAGGACGCGGGCAAGCTCATCCACGACCCCCTGACCGGAAGCACCCTGGTGGATTACAACCGCTGCGGCGTACCCCTGCTGGAGATCGTCTCCCAGCCGGACTTCCGAAGCGCCGCCGAGGTGCTGGCCTACCTGGAAAAGCTACGGGAGACGCTGCTATTCCTCGAGGTCAGCGACTGCAAAATGCAGGAGGGCTCCCTCCGGGCCGACGTCAACCTGTCGGTGCGCCGGACAGGGGAGACCGCCTTGGGCACCCGCACCGAGATGAAAAACCTCAACTCCTTCCGGGCCATCGGCCGGGCCATCGCCTACGAGGCCGCCCGGCAGATCGATGTACTGGAGGAGGGCGGCGTCATCACCCAAGAGACCCGCCGCTGGGACGACGACAAGGGCGTCTCCTACAGTATGCGCTCCAAGGAAAACGCCCAGGACTACCGCTATTTCCCCGAACCCGATCTGCTGCCCCTGCGGGTGGACGACGACTGGGTGGAGCGGGAACGGGCCGCCCTGCCCGAGCTGGCCCACCAAAAGCGGGCGCGATACATCGCCGACTACGGCCTGAGCGAAAAGGACGCCGCCACCCTCACCGGACACAAGCGGGTATCCGACCTCTTCGAGGCGCTGGCCGACAAGACCGCCGCCCCCCGGGAGGCGGCCAACCTCGTGACCGGGGAACTCATGCGCCTGCTCAACCGCACCGGGACACTGCCGGAGGACCTGTCGGCGGACAGCGGCACGCTGGCCCGGCTCATCACGCTGGTGCTGGACGGCAAAATCAACCGGAACGCCTACAAAGAGGCCGTCGAAGCGGTGTTCACCGAGGACGCCGACCCGGACGAATACATCAGCGCCCACGGGCTGCTGATGCTGTCCGACGACGGGGCGGTGGCCGAAGCGGTGGCGGCGGTCGTCGCCGACAATCCCAAATCGGTGGCCGACTACCGGGCGGGCAAACAGCAGGCCCTGGGCTTTCTCATGGGCCAGGCGATGCGCCGTCTTGGCGGCAAGGGCAACCCGGCGGCGGTGTCCCAAGCGCTGAAAGAGCGGTTGAACTGAGGCGTCTCCGAACAAATCCGATTTGTTCAGAGGCTCTTCGATACAAGATAACGGGAGGCGCACCCATGAGCAATAACCGCGATGTGTTCCTGGAGTATATGGTGCCCCGGAAACCCCCGGTGTGGTCCCGGGCCATTCGGATTTTGGTCTGGCCGGTGGTGCTTTTGCTGGTCTTTGTCCTGCTGATCCTGGGCGGCCTGTTGCAGACGGAAGCGCCGGCCGAGGGCGCGGAAGGGGAGGAGGGCGGCTCGCCGATAGCGGCGATTGTCACCATGCTGACCCCTCTGGCGGCGGCGGGCGCGCTCTTCGGCGGCTGGCAGCTGTTCATCCGGCAGACGATGGAGTTTGAATACATCGTCACCAACGGCGAGGTTGACGTGGACAGAATCGTCGCCCGCCGCTACCGCAAACGCCTGCTGTCGGTCAACTGCCGCGACTTTGAAACCCTCGCCCCGGCGGTACAGCGCTTTCACCATGAGATGGACTCTCAAAGCATCGTCCGCCGGATCGAGGCCGCCTCGTCCCCCCAGTCCGACAAGCGGTGGTTCGCCGTCTTCAACGACAAGAAGGGGCTGCGCACCATTTTGTTCTTCGAGCCCAACCAGCGTATGCTGGACGCCTTCCGCCAGTTGATTCCCCGCAAAATGCAGCAACCGTGATCCGAGGCGTGGGCGTCGATCTGCTGGCCGTGAGCCGCATGGAGCGGCTTGTTGGCAACGAGGGGTTCTGCGCCCGGGTATTCACCCCGGGGGAGCGGCGGCGCATGGCCCAAAGCGGTCGGGCCGCTCAGACGGCGGCGGGCGTCTTCTGCGCCAAAGAGGCCTACGCCAAGGCCCGGGGCGTCGGACTGTGCACCGCCCTCTTTCAGTCGGTGACGGTGACCTGGGCGGAAAACGGCCGCCCGGCGTTGCGCTCGGCCCGCCCGGACGACGCGGGCCTGCGCTTTCATCTGTCCATTACCCACGACGGCGGCTTTGCCGCAGCCTTTGTGGTCTGCGAGGAGGTGGGCTCATGAGCGGCGCGCCCGTCGGCGTGGACGCGGCCTTCGCCCGCCGCCTGCCCCGCCGTCCGGCGGACACCCACAAGGGCGACTACGGCAAAGCCTTCCTGCTGTGCGGCAGCGAGGGGTATACCGGGGCCGCCCGGCTATCCGCCGAGGCCTGTCTCCGCGCCGGAGCCGGGCTTGTTTGCTTGGGCGTCCCGGCCCGGGTGTATCCCATCCTGGCCGCCGCCTGTCCCCCCGAGATCATGTGCCGCCCCCTGCCCGACGACGGCGCGGGCCGACTGTCCCGGGACGCCCTGCCCGCGCTCCGGGAGCGGATGGCCTGGTGCGACGCGGCGCTGGCCGGGCCGGGGCTGGGGCGTTCGGAGGACCTCGACCTTGTGATACGAACCCTCCGCGCCGAGGGGACAAAACCCCTCCTGCTGGACGCCGACGGTCTAAACGCGGTGTCCGGGCATATACTTGTACGGCCCGGCGCATCGGACAGCCCGCTCATCCTCACCCCACACGACGGGGAGTTTGCCCGCCTGGGCGGCGCGGCCGGAGACAGAACCGCCGCCGTGCGAGCGCTGGCCCGGGACACCGGCGCGGTGGTGGTGCGCAAAGGACATGTCACCCTGACCGCCGCCCCCGACGGACGCGTGTACGCCAACACCACCGGCAACCCCGGCATGGCCAAGGGGGGCAGCGGGGACGTGTTGGCCGGACTGCTGGTGGGGCTGATGGCCCAAAAGGCCGCCGCCCCCGCCCTGTGGGCCGCTTCCGACTGGGCCGAGCTGGCCGCCTGCGCCGTGTTCTGGCACGGGTTGTCCGGCGACCGCTGCGCCGCCGCTCGGGGCATGTACGGCATGACCCCCTCCGACCTGTCGGCGCTGCTGCCGGCCGTGCTGGACGACTTTATCGAATAGGAGAACGCCATGAAGCGACGTCTACTCGGCCTCCTGCTCATGCTTCCTTTCTGCCTGCTGTGGGCCTCCTGTCACCGGCAGGAGACCGTGACCGCCACCAACGACGTGGCCGCGCTGTACGCCGCGTTGGAGAGCGCCACCACCCAGGCGACGCTGAGCGCCGACTTCGGCGACCGGGTAATCGAGTTCACCCTGCGCTATGACTTTGTCCGGGACGGGGTGAGCACGGTGGAAATCCTGGCCCCCGAAGAGGTGCGCGGCATCAAGGCCACCATCGAGGCCGGGCGAACCGAGCTGATATACGACGGCCTCATTCTGGAGACCGGGTCGCTGCCCGGCACCGGGCTGACCCCCGCCGACGCCCTGCCCGCCATGTTCCGCGCCTGGGGCTCGGGGTATGCAGCCTCCACCGGGCGGGAGACGCTGGACGGAGAGGCCTGCCTCCATGTGGTCTACAAATCCACGGTGGGCGGCGTGGAGATCGAACAGAACGCCTGGTTTGCCGCCGACACCTTCAAGCCCCTCAAGGCCGAGACCATGGCCGGGGGACGGCGGGTCATCGCCTGCGTGTTCGATACCTTTACATTCGGATGATCGGTGGGAGTGTCACGGCTATGCAAACATTGCGGCGCACATGGGCCGAGGTCAATCTGGACGCGGTGGCCCACAATTTCGGGGAAATACGCAAAGCGGCCGCCATCGCCCGGGTCATGGCGATCGTCAAGGCCGACGCTTACGGCCACGGCGCGGTGCCGGTGGCCCGTTTGTTGCGGGACGCGGGGGCCGACTACCTGGGCGTGGCCTCGGTGGACGAGGCCATGGAGTTGCGCCGGGCGGGCCTCAAACTGCCCGTCCTCATCCTGGGGTTCACACCTCCGGCCTTTGTGCCCCT
>JAITQI010000134.1 GCA_031289065.1 Oscillospiraceae bacterium | reverse complement strand
AAATTCTCCATACGCGGTTCTCGTCTATGCGTTGCCCTTCTCTTATCACTTGGATGAACACCCAATAGGAGGTGCATAATGGCCCGTCCGATTCGTATGCTGTCCCTTTCCGCGCTTGTCCTGATGGGCCTCCTCAGCGGGTGCCGTTCCTCCGTCCTCGCCCCAGCCAGCGGAGACGATCCCGCCCCCGTCACAACGCCGTCCACGCCGCCCCCCGTCCTCCTCACAGAACCGACAGAACCGCCGCCCTCCTATTGGCCGCCGGTCTCTCTTTGGCCGAAAACCGCCCTGGATGGGCTCACCTTTGAAACAACGCTGTCCGAATACCCCACCGATTTTGACAATCTCACCGTCGTCGTCACCAATACGGGCTTTGAATCCGTTTTTTTCATGCGCAATCACATCTCCCTCTCGCGAAAAATCTCGGACGAAGATGACGCCGACCCAAAAGCGTGGGAAAGTTACGCCGACGGAAGTTTTTTCACGTCGATATACTTGGTCGGCTCCGAGGTAGCCCTTTCCCAAGGGGAATCCTTTTCCTTCTCGCTGACCCTAAAAGAGATTGTCGGAGAAGAATTCCAGCGGAACGGTGCGCCCCTCCCGCCGGGCACATATCGCCTCGTGCTGAACAATCAAGTAACCACCCACGGCCCGGACAACTCCCTCCAATATTACATCACAACCCCCCTGTTCACCCTCACCGCCCCATAACCCGCCGCCGCGACCGCACAAAAAACAACCCCCAAAGCCCCATGTCCCCGCAACCGGGACATGGGGCCTTGTTTTATCCAGCCGACAATCCAAAAAATTCTTAATTTTTCATTTTTAATTCTTCATTGCGAAGCCCCCTCCCAAGAAAAAACCATTGCCCCCATCCGATTTCCCTGTTATAATACATACATATCCAAATGGCACCCTTCCCCGCGTGGGGATATGACCGACAAAAAGCGGGTGAAGCCCATATGGTTCCCTTCCCCCGGCGTCTCATCATCCTCGCCGGGCACTACGGCAGCGGCAAAACCAACCTGGCCGTCCAACTGGCCCTGACCCTGCGGGAAACCCATGACCGGGTGGCCGTGGCCGATCTGGACATCGTCAACCCCTACTACCGCACCAAAGACGCCGCCGCCCGCCTGCAAAGCGCCGGGATACGGCTGATCGCCTCGCCCTTCGCCGGCTCCAACCTGGACGCCCCGGCTATGACCTCGGAAACCGGGCAAATCTTCGACGACCCAGGCCTTGCCGCCGTGGCCGACGTGGGCGGCGACGACCGGGGCGCGCTGGCCCTGGGCCGGTACGCCGCCAAAATCGCCGCCCTGGGGGCCGACGCGCAGATGTGGTTCGTCTTCAACCAACGCCGCCCCCTGTCGGCCACGCCGGAAGACGCCCTGGCCATCCTCCGGGAGGTCGAGGCCGCCGGGCACGTCCCCTTCACCGGCCTCATCAACAACACCAACCTCGGCCCGGACACCGCGCCGGACACCGTGCTGTCCAGCCTGCCCGTCATAGCGGAACTCTCTCGCCTCAGCGGTCTGCCGATCATCATGACCTCCGTGCGCCGGGACTTGTGCCCCGCGCTGACCGGCCAAATCGACGACCTCTTCCCCTTGGACATCCTGCAAAAAGCGGAATGGCGGCTGTAAGCCCGGCGTCTTCCCCGAAGCGGAACCCACAGCGACGCCGACGGACAGCCCATAAGACAAGACATATCCAACTGCCAACGGCCAATTTCCAGCTTGTACCATCCAACATCTGAAGGAGGATTTCCATGCCCCAGGTCACCTTCGACGCCGACCGCTGCAAGGGTTGCTCCCTGTGCGTATCGGTCTGCCCCAGGAAGATCATCGTCCTGTCCGAGGACACCTTCAACGCCCGGGGGTTCCACCCCGCCAAAATTACCGACCCGTCGGTCTGCATCGCTTGCGCCTTCTGCGCGACCATGTGCCCGGACGCGGTCATCAAAGTGGAAAAGTGAGGGGAAACCATGTCTGAAAAGGTGCTCATGAAGGGCAACGAGGCCATCGCCGAGGCCGCCATCCGGGCCGGCTGCCGCCATTTCTTCGGCTATCCCATCACGCCCCAAACCGAAGTGGCCGCCTACATGGCCCGCCGGATGCCCAAGGTGGACGGGCTGTACTTACAGGCCGAAAGTGAAATCGCGGCCATCAACATGGTGCTCGGCGCTTCGGCCGCCGGGGTGCGCGCCATGACCTCCAGCTCCAGCCCCGGCATCGCCCTCAAAAGCGAGGGGCTGTCCTACCTGGCCGGGTGCGATCTGCCCGCCCTGGTGGTCAACGTCCAGCGGGGCGGCCCCGGCCTGGGCGGTATCCAGCCCTCCCAATCGGACTATTTCCAGGCCACCCGGGGCGCGGGGCACGGCGACTTCCACCTGTTGGTGCTGGCCCCCAACTCCATCCAGGAGATGGTGGATCTGACCTACCTGGCCTTCGAGCTGGCCGACCGATACCGGGTGACCGCCATGCTCCTGGCCGACGGCATCCTGGGGCAGATGATGGAGCCGGTTTCCCTGCCCGACCCCGCCGCCGCCGACTTGCCCCCCAAGGATTGGGCCGTCACCGGCACCGGCGGCAAGCGCCTCCACAACATCGTAAACTCCCTCTACCTCAAACCGGAGGATTTGGAGGCCACAAACCTCGCCCGCTACGAAAAATACGCCGTTATTCAGCGCCGTGAGGCCCGTCACGAGGCCTTTTTGCTGGATGACGCCGACATTGTGGTCGCCGCCTATGGCGCGTCGGCCCGTATCGCCAAAAACGCCATCCTGGCCGCCCGCGCCGAGGGCATCCGCGCCGGATTGCTGCGGCCCGTCACCCTGTGGCCCTTCCCCAAGGCGGCCTTCGCCCAAGCGGCCAAAACCGCCCGGGCCTTCGTCACGGTCGAGATGAGCATGGGCCAAATGATCGAGGACGTGGAGCTCTCCGTCCGGTGCGCCAAACCGGTGACCCTGTGTTCCCGAGTGGGCGGCATGGTGCCCGCGCCGGAACAAATTTTGGAATCCATCCGTCAAGCGGCGGGAGGTGCGAAGTGATGCAAACCGTATTTGAAAAGACCCCGGGGCTGACCGACGCCGTCCTGCACTACTGCCCCGGCTGCACCCACGGCATCATCCATCGGCTGGTAGCCGAGGTGTACACCGAACTGGGCGTGTCCGACAGGACTATCGGCGTGGCCCCGGTGGGTTGCGCCGTCATGGCCTACGACTACTTCAACTGCGACGTGGTGCAGGCCGCCCATGGCCGCGCCCCCGCCGTGGCCACCGGCATCAAACGGGCCCGGCCGGACACGGTGGTGTTCACCTACCAGGGCGACGGCGACCTGGCCGCCATCGGCACCGCCGAAACCATCCACGCCGCCGCACGCGGCGAGAACATCACGGTCATCTTCGTCAACAACGCCATCTACGGCATGACCGGCGGCCAAATGGCCCCCACCACCATGCCCGGCCAGATCACCCAGACCTCCCCCTATGGCCGGGACCCCGCCGTGGCCGGCTACCCCCTGCGCATGTGCGAGCTGTTGGCCACCGTGGACGGGGCGGCCTACCTGGAACGGGTGTCGGCCGACTCGGTCAAGAACATCCGCGCCGCCAAGCAGGCCATCCGCCGGGCCTTTGAGTGCCAGCTGGCCGGGCGGGGCTTCGCCCTGGTCGAGGTGCTGTCCACCTGCCCCACCAACTGGGGCCTGGAACCGGTCAAAGCGCTGGACTGGCTGCGGGAGAACATGATCCCCTATTACCCCCTGGGTGTTTACAAGGACAGCGCCCGGGACGGGAAGGAGGCCGCCCAATGAACGCCAAAATTCTCATCGCCGGGTTCGGCGGGCAGGGCATCCTGTTCGCCGGAAAATTCCTGGTCTACGCCGGCATGATAGGCGGCGCGGAGGTCTCCTGGCTACCCTCCTACGGCCCCGAAATGCGTGGCGGCACCGCCAATTGCAGCGTCATTTTCAGCGACAGCCCCATCGGCTCCCCCATTGTGGACACCCCCGACATCCTCGTGGCCATGAACCTGCCCTCGCTAGACAAATTTGAGCCCACCGTCCGCCCCGGCGGCCAGCTGTTCATCGACAGCGCCCTTATCACCCGCCCCGCCAACCGTTCCGACATCGAGACCCACTACATCCCCGCCACCCGCCTGGCCGAGGAACTGGGCCTGCAAGGCTTGGCCAACATGATCATGATCGGCCGCGTCCTGGAAAAGACCGGCCTGTGTCCCCCGGACATCGTGACAGCCGCCATGAAAAAAGTCGTCCCCGAACGAAAAAAAGCCCTCCTGGACAAGAACTTGGAGGCCATCGAGACCGGACGGAAAGCGTGACTGCCTAACAGCAAAGTAATACGCTGTGTATACACAATTGTATACACAGCGTATTACTTTGCTAACATTTTTTATCGTTCGCCTATCAGCCGAAATCCGCGTGTAACCCTGTATGAAGTATATGATTTGTCAACACACACTCCCCCCAACCCCCATCCTCGGAAAAACAATACCCCCCTACCCCGCGCCACCCAAAAATTACACGGACTGTATAATTAAAATTATACAGTCCGTGTAATTCAATCCGCCAATCATCCAACCAAGCGCTGATACCGCTCTACCAGCGTCACAAATTCCCGCCGATAACCGCCCTTGTCGGCCCCCAGGTTCTCCCGGGCCAGACCCAGCAGCGCCTCGGCGGTGACGTCGCCCCTGTATGCGGAGTCCCGCAGCAGCAACCCGAACCCGGCCACGCTGACGGCGAAATTGAAGTCGCTGGAGTTGAAGTCGGGCAGGCTGTCGGTCTTGACCGGCAGGTCGATCTGGCGGGAGGCGCTCTGTCCGGGCTCTTGGTAGCGGATTTTCACCTGGAAAAACTCGTCGGCATAGTCCCCCGACGGAGAGGGATCCCTTTCCTGGTATCTCAGCGGCAAATCCGATCCCGTCGGCGTGAACTCGAAGAGGAGCGCCACATCGGCCCCCGCGCCGATCTCCCCGGCGTCCGCCCGGTCGTCGTAGAAGTCCTGGTCGGCCAGCATCCGGTTTTCATACCCGATCAGCCGGTAGGAACTCACCCGAGCGGGGTTGAACTCCACCTGGGCCTTTACATCGTCGGCCACGGTGTACAAGTTGGCCCCCAACTCGCTGACCAACACCTTCTCCGCCCCGGCCAGAGAGTCGATATAGCTGTAGTTGCCGTTGCCGTTTTTGGCCAGGGTCTCCATCTTGTTGTCCTTGAGGTTTTCGGTGCCGAAGCCCAGCACGGTCAGATAGATGCCGCTGGCCCGCTTGTCGGCGATCAGCCTCTCCAGCGCGGCCACACTGGACAGGCCCACGTTGAAATCCCCGTCGGTAGCCAGGAGCACCCGGTTGTTGGCCCCGGGGTCAAAGTTCTTCTCGGCCAGCTCGTAAGCCGTTTGGATGCCCCCGGCCCCCGCCGTGCTGCCCCCCGCCTCCAGGTTGTAAATGGCTTCCAGAATGCGGCCCCTGTCCCCGCCGCTGACGCTGTCCAGCAGGACGGCCGAACGGCCCGCGTAGGTGACCAGGGACACCGTGTCCGCCTCGGTGAGGGTTTCGGTCAGCATGGTGAAGGCGGCCTGAAGCAGGGGCAGTTTGTCGTAGGAATCCATCGAGCCGGAGGTGTCAATCAGGAAGGTCAGATGGCTGGGGGGCAGGTCTTCCCGGTCAATGTCCCGGGACTTGACCCGCACGAAGGCGATCTTCTGCCCGGGGCTAAAGGGGGAATCCCCCAACTCGGCGTAGAGGGAAAACGGCGTGTCGTTTTCCGGCAGCGCCTTGTCGTAGTTGAAATAATTGATCATTTCCTCCACCCGCACCGCGTCGGCGGGGGGCAGGGCACCGCTTTCAAGGTAGCGCGCCACATTGCGGTAAGAAGCCGTGTCCACCTTGAGGGAGAAGGTGATCAGCGGACTGTCCTCCACCTGCCGGACGCTGTTTTCCGCGATGGACAGGTATTCCTCGTCGCCCTGAGCCACCCCCGGCGCCTCGTAGTTTGGCGCGGCGGTCGGGTACCGGCCGAATTCGGTCGCCGAGGGCGCGTTGCTCCCGCACCCCGCCAGTGCCAGCGCCAGCGCCCCCGCCAGCCCCAAAGCCGTTGCCTTCCTTGTCCCGCGCAGCCATTGTTTCATCAAAAACATCTCCTTTAGGTAATATGGGTTGCCCCGTCCCACGGGGATGTCCCTCTGCCCATATAACCCCCCACCCGGGATAAATATTACAGAAATATAAAATTTATTTAATACTTTCTTAATATCTTCTGAGAGAACCCTCGCCCCCCGATTGTCCATTATCAACTGTCAATTGCCAACGCGCTCATCGCCACCTCCGCCAAGTCCTGCAACGAATACGCGCTTGTCAGGGTATACATCGCCTCGCCCTGGCGCACCCGCAGCAGGCAGAAGCCGCCCCCCTCCCGGGCGTAAGCGGTCGCCCCGCCAAGGTCGAGAAACGTCAGCCCCTCGGTGGGCAGCTCGCTCACATACGGTTCGGCCACCAGGACAATGGGATTGCCCCGGGCGTTGCGGATGTGATAGACCGTCTTATCCCGGTCGTAGTCGGTTTCGGTCAGGAGACACCCCGCCGGCAGCTTTTCGGACAACAGCGCGATCTCCGTCCGCCCCGTCCCGGGGTCCGGGGCCTGGGAGAGATCCTTCCCTCCCAGGCGCGGGGGAATCAGCAGTAGCGCCAGAATCAGGCAGGCCGCCGCGGGCAGCGTCCAGGCCGCCGTCCGCCTGCGCCGCCGGGCTTTCATGGTGTTCCTGAGCTGTCGGGGCCCGTCATAGGTGGGGAAGTCGGGCAGGGCGGAGAGCTCGGCCGCCAGCGCGTCCCCCGTCCGCTAGACATAGGCTTGCGCCGCCTGCCGCAGTAAGGTTTCGTCCTCAATCCGTTTCATCGCCGTACCCCTCCCCTCTCAGCGTTTCAGCCAGCTTGGCCCGGGCCCGGTGCACCCGCACCGCCGCGTTGTTGGCCGTGATGTGAAGCAGCCCAGCGATCTCCTGATAGGACAGGTCATAGGCGAATTTCAGCAAAAAGGGCGTCCGCAGTTCCTCCCCCAATCGGCTCACCTGCCTGAGAAGCCCGTCCGCCGCCTCACCGGCCAGCACCGTGCGCTCCAAATCAAACGCGCTGGCCCGGTCGAAGGTCTGCATGTCTATCAGTTCCACCCGGCCGCGTTTTTTGAGCATGGTCAGCGACACGTTTTTGACGATCATCACCAAAAACGCGGCGGTCTCCCCCGATTCCAGGTCGTCCAGCTTGCGCAGGTTTTTGTAGGCCCGGATAAACGCCTCGCTGACCGCGTCCTGAGCCAAATCATAGTCCCGCAGGATACCGGCGGCCTTCTGCAGCAACAGCTTGTAATAGCGGTTGTACACAAACTCGAATTTTTCTTCCTCGTCGTCCGTCCGAAACGCCGCGATAAAAATCAGCACGGCAGACCCTCCTCCCCTTGGCTTTTCCTCACGTCATTATACGACAACAGAGAGTCCCACCACAATAGACAAAACCCCCAAGCAGCCAAAAACATTACACAAACAACGCAAAAAAGAATAATTTTCAATTCTTCATTGCACACGCACACCGCCCCCATCAACACAAAAAAAGCCCACCGCTTGTGCCGCGGCGGGCTTTTTGTAACGCCGTCATTCAAAAATACCGATAGTCAGCCGGTTTGACCTCCTGGGACAGCACACGGTATTGCCCCGCCTCATAGGTGAAAACGAACACCAAATAGCCGATATGCGCGCTGTGGAACGTCGCCATAAAGGTACTGAACGATTTGGACGCAGTCCCGCCCCTGTATCGTCACAAGGCTGACGTAACACAACGGGTCGATCCCGTTTTCGTCGTCGGAGACTTCCGTGTATTC
>JAITQI010000043.1 GCA_031289065.1 Oscillospiraceae bacterium | reverse complement strand
AGGTGGGAACGGTTGCGTTATTGTTTCCCGCGTTCCCAGCAGCAGGTTGTGCCGTAGAATCGCCTTGGGCGTATACTGGGGGGCTTTGCATTCCAGTGTCAACGGATTGCCTGTTGCTTTTAGATGAGCTGATAATGTGGATTTGCTTTTTGGCGGTGTCAGGTACGGCTTCTACAACGTAGTGGAAGCCGTCAATCTTTTTCTCCAACCGGAGAAGGACGGAAGGCGTTCCGTCCTGATTCAGATAGGCGCTTGTTTTCCCAGTGCTGTCAATACTGTCATAGTTGTTCAATATGTAAGGAATGCGCCCGATGTCACTTACATCGGCCATACTGTTGTCGTTCGACCCTGTTTCCCCGTGTCGCCCTTCGATGTGGTTGATGTCGTTTGTGCTGATAACAACCCTGAACCCCGTCGCGTCAACGCCGGTGTAGGCCTTGATTTCATCAACAGCCCTATCGCTTACCGGCTGTATGATGTATTGCCGCACCTTGCCCTGCTTGTTCTCGATGGCCGTCTCCGCAAACGCCACCAAATTTTCATCAACCGCCGCCTCATACTCACGAATAACTCGCTCCTGCTCCGGCGTGTGCGCCAGGGTGGGAGCGTCTTCCGTCGCGCCCAAAACAGGCTGTCCGTTCGGCTGTGTCGCCCATTCCGAGGGAAGCACACCGGGACTGGACAACCAATCCTGTAACCGCGCCTTTGCGTCCTCTTGCGCGTCGTTCCGCGTCACGGGCTGCGCAGGCGCGGACGGTTGGGAAACCGTTGCGGGCTCCTGACCTGTCAAGCCGTTGTGTCTGTTCCCCGCCAGAATCCCCGGAGCGCCCATCCCAAAGCCGCCAATGGCCCCGATGGCCGCGTTGTTCGCCCACTGCGGAGCCCGAACTTTTGGCGCGCTTCGCTTGACAATCTACCCTTTACAAACGCCTGCCGCGTGAGTATAATAGAGGCGGACAACCGAAATCTGAATCTCTGGAGGTCATGCCCATGAAAGAATACGTTTGCACCGTCTGTGGGTTTGTGTACAACGAAGCCGACGGATACCCGGACGACGGAATCGCCCCCGGCACCGCCTGGGCGGATGTGCCCGACGGGTGGGTCTGCCCCATGTGCGGCGCGGGCAAAGACATGTTTGACGAGGCGTGAATCGCAAGGCGCGGCGGCGGGGCGGAATTGACTGCCTCGCCGCCGCTTTGTTTGGCCCCATTTTCGCTTCGCGGGGAAATTCCGGCATCGTATTCACGGCCTACCCAACCCGACGCGGCTGTGATATAATGAATGTATGTTCGGAAAAGGGGGCCGCCGGGATGGACAGGGTGATTCTGCATGTGGATCAAAACGCGTTTTTCGCGTCGGTTGAGGCGCTGTCCCACCCGGAGACCATGGGCAAACCCATGGCGGTGTGCGGCGACCCGGAAAACCGGCGGGGCATTGTCCTGGCCAAGAACGAGTTGGCCAAAAAGGCCGGTGTCAAGACCGCCGAATCCGTCTGGCAGGCTCTGCGCAAGTGCCCCGGCCTCATCCTGCTGCCGCCCCACCACCACTTGTACGCCGAATATTGCGACAGGGCCAACGAAATTTACGAACGCTTCACCGACCTGGTGGAGCGGGCGGGCATCGACGAGAGCTACCTGGATGTCACCGGGACGCAACACCTGTTTGGCAGCGGCCGGGAGATCGCCGGCAAAATCCGGCAAACCATCCGGGAAGAACTGGGGCTGACCGTCTCGGTGGGGGTCAGCTTTTGCAAGGTGTTCGCCAAATTGGGCTCCGATTACAAAAAGCCGGACGCCACCACCGAAATCACCCGGAACAACGTCCAAAGCCTTCTCCACCCCCTGCCCGTCACGGATTTGATGTATGTGGGCCGGGCCACCGCCGACGCCCTGGCCGAAATCGGGGTTCACACCGTCGGCCAGCTGGCGGCGCTGGACAGAGGCGTGCTCACAGCCCGCCTGGGCAAACATGGCTCCCTGCTGTACGACTACGCCAACGGGCTGGACAGGGAGCCGGTGCGCCGGTCGGAGGACGGGGCGCAGGCCAAATCGGTGGGCAATTCCCTGACCTTTCGGCGGGACTTGGTCAGCAGGGAGGACGTCCGGGTCGGCCTGCGCGTCCTGTCCGAATCGGTGGCCTATCGCCTGCGCCGCCACGGGAAAAAGTGCCGGGGCGTCCAGGTGGCCATTCGGGATACCGCCCTGCGCACCATCGACCGGCAAACCCAGCTCCCCCAGCCCACCCATCTGACAAAAACAATCTATGAAGCCGCGCTGGCGCTTGTCCTGCGCTTCTGGAAACCCGGCCAACCCATCCGCCTGCTGGCCGTCACCGCCATCAACCTCACGGACGGGGAGGAGAGCGGGCAACTCAGTCTCTTCGAGGCCCCGCCCCAGGCCGACCCCAAACAGGAGGCCCTGGACAAATCCCTGGACGACCTCAAAAGCCGCTACGGCAAAACAGTCGTCCGCCCAGCCTCCATCCTAAAAAACGACCTCGGCATCGAAGAAGAATAAAAAAGCCCTCCGTCCCAACACACAGGACGGAGGGCTTTTAGATAACCCGCCCCCAAACACACCGGGCAGATTAAAATTTTTACCTTTTAATTTTTCATTTGCTCTGCAGCGCCGCGATCTCCGCCAGCCGTTGCATAATGGGCAGCTTTTGGGTGCACAGCGTCTCGCACTGGCCGCACTGTACGCAGTCGGCGGCCTTTTCGGCGGTGATGCCCCAGTGGTCCCGCAGGCGCTGCCCGATGGCGTCGTAGCTGCCCTTGAGGATGTAGTCGTTGTAGGACTCCAGCAGCTTGGGGATGGGGATGTCCACGGGGCATTCGTCGCAGTAAGAGCAGCCGGTGCAAAGGGTGTCCAGCTCCTGGCCCAGGCGTTCGGACAGGGCGGCCAGGGTTTCCTCGGTGACCACCCGCTCCCGGTCGGCGGCCGAAAGGCATTCCTCCAGCTCGGCGATGCTACCAGGCCCGGGCAGGGCGGCGGAAATCTCCTTCTGCCCGATGAGCAGGCGCAGCGCGGACTGGACAAGGGTTTCGTCGGGTTGGCTTTTCAAAAAGGAAAACAGGTCGGCGTGGCGGGGAATCATGCCGCCCCCCAGGGGGTTCATGGTGACCACGCCCAGCCCGGCGGCGTGGCAGGCTTTGACCCCCGCCCGGCGGTAGGCGAAGTTGAGGGCGTTGTAGCCCAGGGTCACCGACTCCACCAGCCCGTCGGCGGCGATGGCGGCCAGCCCCTTGCCGTCGATGTGAGCCGAACAGCAGATGTGTTCCACCAGACCCTCGTCTCGGGCCCGGCGGATGCCGTCGTAAATGCCCCCCGGCGCGGTCATGCGGCGGTATTCGTCTATGTTTTTGATGCACCACATGTTGTACACCGTGAGCTTGTCCACATGGAGCCGCTCCAGGCTGCGCAGTATCCGCTCATAGGCCCCCTCCGCCGTGTCGGTCATCCACAGGCCGCACTTGGTGGAGACATAGGGCTTTTCCTTCATCTGTTTGATGGCGTGGCCCACGATGGCCTCGCTTTGGTCGTTACAGTAGCCGGGGGCGGTGTCAAAGTAGTTGACGCCCAGCTCCCGGGCCCGCAGGACGATTTCGGCGCACCGTTCCGGTCCGTCCGCATACTCCTCCTTGCGGAAGCGCATACCGCCGAAGCTGACCGCGCTGACCATTTTGCCGGTGTTGCCCAAGGGTTTGTAAAACATAACCTGTGTTCCTCACTTTCTGTATTGCGTATCAATGACGGCGGCGCAGTCGAACAGCGGGGCCAAATATTGGCCGTAGTTGCGCAGAGAATAGCCGTCGATGCCCAACCGGGTCATATACAGAGCGTCCCCCTGCTCCTCCCAGACCTGCTTGTGGGACACGCCGCACATCACCTTGAAGCCATACTCCTGCATGGTCTTGAATTTCGCTCCGCCGTGGGAAACCGGGTGTCCGTAAGGGTAGACGTAGATGGGGGTCGGCCCGGTGAGGTTTTCCACCTCGTTGCGCCATTTGCGCGTATCGTCCAGAAACAGGCTCTCGCTGATTTTGGGGGCGTCCCGGTGGCCGTACCCGTGGCTGGCGAACGTCCACCCCAAGGCGCGAAGGGCCTCCGTGACAGGCTTGGCCGCCTCGATTTCGGCGGCCTGGGTTGCGCTGAGCCGGTCGGTGCGGTAGCCGAAAACCCCCGCGAAGCCGGTCATGGCCAGCAGGCCCCGCGCCCCCCGGATAGAGAAGTCGGGATGCGCGGCGATGAAGGTCTCCAGGATGGGGGGAATCTCGTTGTCGTAGGCGACGACCTCGGTGCCGTCCTTGTGGCGGGTGTAGGTGGCGATCTTGCCCTCGTCGTCCAAAATGAGTTTGTCCACCATGCCGGTGCCCATTTTGCGGGGGTCGTAGACCATGTCGTCCACCGTCAGGATGAAGGGCTTCTTGCCCTCGGGTACCATAACCGCCCGCCGCGTGACCTGCCCGTCGGCGGAGACCGCAAAGGTCTCGTTGATGTCGATCAGCGCGTAACCGTTGTCGTACAGCTGCTGCAAACACCGGTTGAACTCATCAACCAGCACGCAGTCCTGATCAAGGGGGCTGTATCCGTTCCGGTAGGAGATCTCCGGGAAGGCGATCAGGCAGTGGAAAAAGATGTGGTAAATCTCCCCCTCGTAGACGACCTCCGGGATGGGCGTGGGTGTGGGCACAGGCGTGGGGGTCGGCGTCGGCGTCGGACTGGGCGTGGGGATAGGCGCTGCCGTCGGCGCAACCGAAGCGGTGACGACGGGCGGCGGCGCGGTGGCCGCGGGCGGACTGGCCCTCGCATCCCCCTTGGCGCAGGCGGTCAGCGACAGGAGCAACATACAGGCGGTCAGCAGACTGATTTTGCGCATATCGGCACCTCCATTTATTGTCGGCCTTTACCGCCCGACCGGCACATACCCCAGCTCCTCCATCATAGCCGCCCCCTCGTCGGACAGCAACCAGGCCAGCAGGGCCCGCACCGGGCTGTCAGGGGGCTCGTCGGCCCGGATGACGGCGCTGTATTCGTTGAGGAAGGGATAGGTCCCGTCGGCGACGCTCTCGGCCGACGGGGCCACGCCGTCCACCCGCAGAAAGGCGAGGCCGGATTTTTGATACATGACGCTCGCGTAGTAAAAGGTGGTGTAACCCAGGGCGTTGCCCGCGTTGTTGTAGGCGGCCAGCCCGTCCACCAGAAAGCCCATTTCCCCGGGGCGGAACTCGAGCGGCGCTTCGGCCATCTCCAAATCCTTCATGACCAGTTCCCGCATCAGGGCCTGGGAGCCGGAGTCCTCGTTGCGCTGGAAGGCGACGATGGTCTCGTCCGCGCCGCCGAGGGCCTTCCAGTTTGTAATGTCCCCCTGATAGATGCGCCGGAGCTGGTCGCCGGTGAGGTTTTTCACCGGATTTATTTCGTTGATGATAAAACACAGCGCGTCCCGCCGGATGGGGTAGTATTCCAACGCCACGCCGGACGCCAGGACGAAGGCGGCGGTGTCCTGGTCGGCGATGTTGACCAGCAGCAGGTCGGCCCGGCCCTCCACCAGCGCCCGGTAAGAGGGTTGCGTCCGGGAAAAGGTGAGCTGAATTTCCGCCTCCGCCTCGCTCAGCCCAAAATAGCGCTTGAGGGTCTCGATGCCCATCGGGATGTTGGCGGTGGAGCCGTCCAGAATGGGCACACGCGGCGGCGTGGGGGTCGGCGGCGTGGGGGTAGCCGTTGGCGCGGCCCCAGGGGACGGCGCGGCGGGTGTGGAGGCCGTCCCGGAGGAAGGGGACGCGGCCGCCGCCCCGGGGCTTTCGGCGGCGGAAGGGGGCGCGCTGGTTTCGGCCCCGCCTTGGCAGGCCGTCAGGAAAAGCGCCAAGGCGCACAGGAGAAGCAGCGATTTTTTCAGGGTAAGCCTCATTCCTCTCCCTCCCCTTCGTCGGACAAATTCCATTCGCGGTACAGCCATGCCCCCGCCGTGTCGATGTAGCCCCTGCGGTATCTTGTCTCAACCCAGAGGTATCGCCCGTCGATGGTCGCTTTGACGTTCAAGGCGTCGGTCAGGATGAGGCGGCCCGCGCAGTCCAGCACGTCGTAATAGCCGATGACATATTCGTTTCGATCCTGCAGGGGCTCCCGCTGTCTGGCGAGGATGAACTGCCCGAACCGATCAAAATTGTTGTACCGCGCCCAGTGCGCCGCCGTTTCCCCGGTGGCGGTGACCAGTTGGCCGTTCTCGCCGTAAGTGGTGAACAGCCCGTTGCCCAAATATCTGTCAGTCGCGAAGGGCAGCGTGACGGCGGTGTTGTCCGCCAGGTTGTAAATCCGGGTATAGGGCGCTTGGCCGACGGTGCCCGAGAGATAAAACTGCCGCAAATCCGGGTAAAAAACCGAGTCCTCGGCGGGCCGGGACATCCAGTCGGGCCGCCAGTCCCACAGGCTTTGCGGCGGCGCGGCGGCGGTGTCCCCGCCGAAGATCGCTTTCAGGTACGCTGTGAGCGCTACCCCGTCAACCCCATCCCATTCGATGGACTGGGGCAGGGCCGCGGTGGCGCGCTGTGTCCCATTCAGGTCGTGCAGCGTCAGCGTGTCGGCTTGCACCCGGGCCGCGGTCGTCTCGTCGAAAAAGCCGAGAAAGTGCTCGCCGAAGGGGAAAACGGCTTTCCCTGTCCCCAGGTCAAGCAGTTGGTACGAGAAGCCCAGCCGCTCAATCACATGAGTGGCCCGGGGCGCGTTGACAGGGCTTTCCACATATTCAAACATCTGCCACTGTCCGCTATAGTCGCCGTAATCGTCACACACAACCTGGACGTTCGCCCCGGCGGGCCACCGCGTCAGCCGCCCGCCGTCCGGGCCGTACAGGTCGGACGTATCCGCCCGGGTGTAGGGCCAGTCCCAAAAGTCGGCCTCGGGGTCATACAGGGGCTCATAGACCTCGCGCCTGACCTCTATGTGGGACAGCGTCCGCCCGTCGTCGCCGTCGGTGAAGTAGTATACCAAGCCGTCGGCCCGCCCCATCGCCACCACCGGTTCAAAGGCCTCGTTGACAAACCCGTCCATCACGCCCCACACCGGGTAGAGCATAGGCCCGACCACCGCCGGGACGGTGTACTCGGGAAACATCACGGCGTCCGGGTCGTACACCGGCAAAATCTCGGCAAATGCCGGGGCGGTTTTGGCGTCGATCCCCAGCGCCTCGTCAACCTGCCCCGCGGTCAGCGGCGCGGGCGTGGGGCTTGGCGCGGGGGTTGGCGTCGGCGCGGCGCTGGGCGACGGCGTGGGCGTACCCGACGGCCCGGCGCTGGCCTCCGCCGAAGATACCTCGGGCGACACAAGCGTTTCCCCGCCCTGACAGGCCGTCGCCGTCACCAGACACAGCAGCGCCGCCAAAAACCCGCGTGACACGGTACGCATGGCGAACCTTCTTTCATAATGCCTTTTACCAACCAAAGCCCTTAACCCTCTCGGCTCTTCTCCCGATCCTTGAGCAGGGCTTCCAGGTTGCGGTCGTAAGTTTTTTCCATCTCGGCCGAAAAGAAGCAGGCGGGGAATTCTCCCAGGGGCCTGTGGTGCTCCACGCACGCGCAGCATTTGCCGTGCCGGGGGCAGAAATATGTACAGGCGCATGTCTGCTGGCTGTTGTATTCGCAGGGCATAAACCCTCGCCTCCCCTTGCTCCGTTCCGTTTGGGCAACCTCACTTCTATTGTATGGCAAAAACCGCCGCCGCGCAAGCCCCTTTGCGCGATCCCCCGGCAGGCCAAAGACAAAAAACAGGAAAAAACACTATACAAATTCCCTGCCATGCGTTATACTACCCTTGGTATATTTGTGCGAACGGATGTGTCCGCCCGTGGAAGAATGGGTCAGACAGGCGATGGCCTTCGGGTTTTCTCACGCCGCTCCGGCGGCTTTGGCCGCCTTGCGGGTGCGCCCCGAGGTGCGGGATATGTGCGCGGCCGACCGGTGCCGCCTGTACGGCCGCAGTTGGATGTGCCCCCCCGCCTGCGGCCGTCTGGAGGACATCCAAAAACAATTGCATGGATGCTCCGCCGGGCTGCTGGTGCAGACCACCGGCGCCCTGGAGGACGATTTCGACTACGAGACCATGGAGGCCGCCGGGAAAAAGCAGAAGGAACTCTTCCGCGCCTTCCGCCGGGTGCTGGCCCCGACCAGGCCCGGGCTGTTGGCCCTGAGTAGCGGCGGCTGCGCCCTGTGCCCCGCCTGCGCCTATCCGGACGCCCCCTGCCGTCTGCCCGGGGAAGCCCTGCCCTCCATGGAGGCCTTCGGCCTGGTGGTCAGCGAGGTCTGCCGAGACAGCGGATTGCCCTATTACTACGGCCCGGGGACGATTACCTATACCGGCTGTTATCTATGGTGACAATTTTCAGCGCCAAAAAGGATAAGATCAATACAGGGAGGAATCACGCCATGAGTGAAATCCTGCGGGACATCAGCGAGAACCTGCAAAAGGGGAAGGCCAAGCTGGTGGCCGAGCTGGTCGGCCAGGCGCTGGCCGAAGGCATCCCGCCCCAAGACATTCTGGACAAGGGCCTGCTTTTCGGCATGGGCATCATCGGCGGCAAGTTCAAAAACAACGAGGTGTTTGTCCCCGAAGT
>JAITQI010000036.1 GCA_031289065.1 Oscillospiraceae bacterium | reverse complement strand
AAACCTATGACGCGGGGGGCGTTTCTTTTTGAAAGTCAACACCCGTTCGGCCCTGTACGGCGCGACGCTGCTGTCGGCCAGCAATATCCTGTTGCAGCTGCTGGGCTTTGTCTACCGCGTGTTCGTCTCCCGGCTCATCGGGGCGGAGGGCATGGGGTTGTTTTCCTTGGTCATGCCGGCCTATTCGGTGATCATGGCGGTGGTGGTGGCCGGGCTGGCGGTGTCGGTGTCGCGGTTGTCGGCGGGGTATCAGGCGGTGGGCAACACCAGGGCGGTGGCCCAGCTGACCCGTCGGGCCATCGGGGTGTTCCTGGCGCTGTTTGCCCTGGCGGCGGCGCTGATCATCCCCCTGTCCGACGGCATATCGGTCTGGCTGCTGGGGGACGCCCGCACCCGGGCGGGGCTGCTCGCGCTGCTGCCCTGCATCCTGTTCACCGGGTTGGAGAACATCCACAAAAACCATTTTTACGGCCTCAAAAAGGTCAACCAGCCCGCCCTGAGCGAGGTGCTGGAGATGACGGTGCGCACCGTGGCGGTGATCGCCCTGCTGACCCTGTTCAAGCCCCAATACGAGGAGTACGCCGTGGCCCTCATCGTGGCGGGCATGGTGGTCTGCGAGGTGTTCAGCGCCGTTCTGCTGCGGATAATGTACCGCCGGGAACAGCGGGCGGTCGTTCCGGCGGGACGGCCTGTGCCCCGGCGGGAGATGCTGCGGGGCATGGCGGCCATCGCCGTGCCCATCTCGCTGGCCAGCCTGCTGTCCAACCTGATCGGCTCGGCGGGGGCGGTGATGATCCCCACCCGGCTGGCCGTGTCCGGCCTGTCGGCTTCCGAGGCGCTGTCGGCTTACGGGGTTATGCTGGGCATGAGCTTGCCGCTGCTGGGTTTGCCCAGCGCTTTCGTCGCCGCGCTGGCGCTGGTGATGATCCCCCGGCTGTCCGAAGACCTGGCGCTGAAACGGTTGGACGCCATGCGCCGCCGGGTGGGACGCGCGCTGCGGGCGGCCACGCTGGCCTTGGCGCCCTCGCTGACGTTGCTGGCTGTCTTCGGCCCCAAGCTGGCGGTGGCGCTGTTCGGGCAGGCGGCCGCCGGAGAGCATTTTCCGCTGCTGGCGCTGGGGACGCTGCTGTCCTGCTACCACGGCGTACTGGGCAGCCTCCTGTCCGGCATGGGGCAGCAAGCCAAAACGGCGGCCAACACCATCGCCGCCGGTCTGGTTCAGCTGGCGCTGATCTGGCTGCTCACCGCCCGACCGTCGCTGCGCATGGTGGGCTTCGCCTGGGCCTATGTGGCCGCCGCCCTTGTGGGCGCGGCCCTGTGCGCCCTCGATGTGCGGCGGTTCCTGTACGCCCCGGGCGGCTGAAGGCGGCGCTCACCGGCTCCGATTGCGATAGTCCTCTTGGATGTCCTCGTTCCAGCAAGCGGGCAGGGCGTCGCAGTCCCGGAAGGTCACGGCGGCCTTGGCCACCGCCGAAAACACCACGTCCAGGCCCGCCCCGTCGGCATGGTAGTTCTGCGCCCGGTCGGGGGCGATGCCGAACTGCCCGGCGGTTTCCACCGTGTCGATGTTCGCGCCGAGGAAGAGGAACTCCCATCCGTAGCGCGCCTTCTGCCGGGCGATCATCGCCTTTACCCGGGCGTGGTCGTACTCGCGGGAGGCGTTCTCCATGCCGTCGGTGGTGATGACAAACAGCACCTTGCCGGCGCGGTAGGCCGACTTGCTGTGCTGCTGGGCGCTGCCGATTTTGTGGATGGTCTTGCCGATGGCGTCCAGCAGCGCGGTGCTGCCGCGAACATAATAGTCCCGGTCGGTTATCGGGCTGACGGCCCGGAGGTCGAGCCTGTCGTGGAGCAGCTCGTACCTGTCGTCAAACAGCACGGTCGTCAGGCGGCATTCGCCGTCCCGCGCCTGCTGTTTGGCGAGCATGGCGTTGTAGCCGCCGATGGTGTCCCGCTCCAGGCCCCCCATGGAGCCGCTGCGGTCGAGGATGAAGACCAGTTCCGTGAGAGTGCGCGTCATACTGTGTTCCTCCGTTCATGTTTTGGGGTTCATGAACAGAAGTATAGCACCGGCCGAGGGCTTGGCGGTCGCTTGGGAAGCGACAAAATCGGGGCCCGGCGTATCCCGCGGCGGGGACGCTCAGCCCCCCAGGGTCTGTTGGTCATAGTGAAACAGAACCTCGTTGATTTCAAAAATATCGTACCGCCCCTGAGCGATGAAGTACGCGATGATGACGTCGAACAGCACACTCCGGGACAGGGTATACCCGGCCCGGCGCAGCAGGTCGGCGGTTTCGTCGGAGGACAGCTCCAGCGCCACGGCCAGGGCCACGGCGGTGCGTTTGCCGGGCATGTAGCCGGGGACGCCTCGGATTTTGGAGAAATGCCGCCGGTCGAGGTTGGCGCGTTTGTAGACCTCCACGTCGGTTTTGCCCTTGGCGTCGATCAGCCGCAGCAGGGTGGCGGAAAAGGGTTCATCCAGGCGGCCCACCAAGTCGTCCAGCTTGGCGGCGGCAGAGGGCCGGGCCGGGCGCGGCTTCATCATCGGCGCGGCGGCCATGTTGAACATGAGCGGTCCCGCGGGCCTGGGAAGTGACGCTTCCTCCGCCTGGAAGGAGAGCGCCTCCTCGATATAGTGCCTGCCGATGTAGGCCGACACGGCCCCCAGCAGTCCCTCGCCGACGGCCAAGGCCGCCCTGTCCGGGACGACAAGGGACACATCCAGGTCATGTGCCCGGAGAAAGTCCCCGATGGCTGCGGTGGCCACGTCCAGGGCCTCGGCCTTCGGATAGCCGTAAAGCCCGCTGGAAATCAGCGGAAAGGCCACGCTCTCGCAGCCGCGCTCCAGGGCCGCCGCCAGGGCGTTCAGGTAGCAGGCGCGCAGCAGCGCCGCCTCCCCCTGGGTGCCGTCCCGGTACCGGGGCCCCGCCGTGTGGATGACAAACTTGACGGGCAGGGCAAACCCTTCGGTGATCACCGCCTCGCCGGTCTGAATCGGGGCGAGGGCGTCGCAGGCGGCCCGCAGTTCAGCCGCCCCGCCGCATCGAAAATGGCCCCGCATACGCCGCCGCCCTGGCGCAGCTCGGTGTTGGCCGCGTTGACAATGGCGTCGGCGGGGATGCGGGTGATGTCGCCTTGCACTAGGCGAAAAGGCATGGCGTTCTCCCCCTTTGGCGGATAATCGGGGCGGCGCGGCGGAAGCCCCCACGTAAAAGTATAGGCGGTTTTGGGCGGACTGTCAACGCGCCCGGCGACACGCTTCGGCACCCCTCGACACGTCCCCCAAAAAAACGCCTTGACAACCCCCGTCTCCATCCGTTATACTATATATAATACAATCCGCCCGGGTTTCGGGTGGCGTCAAAGGCAATGACCGAGAGCGGGCGAACCAAACGCGCTCCCCAGAGAGCCGCCGGACGGTGCGAGGCGGCGGGCGCCGGTTTTCCCTACTGGCTCGTGAGCCGCTGTGCCGAAGGGGCGATGGCCTCCGTAGGCGCCGACGGGTTGGGCTGACGTTATACGGCCCGGGAATTCCCACGCGTTCGGCGGGTCTGTGCCCCCGGAGCGGGGGCGATTCCGGAGAGCCCCGGGCAACCCCCGGGGGAACAAGGGTGGTACCGCGTGCTTGACGCCCCTTGAAGCGACAGCTTCAAGGGGCGTTTTTTGTCATTGCTTGGTTTGGCGGTTTTCAGCGCCAAATCCCATTACAGGGGGTATATTGAGATGGCGGACGACTTTATTCGCAGTACGCTGGGCGACTGGATGGACAAACTGGCCAGGGACTATCCCGATCAGGACGGCCTGGTCTGCCCGGAACGGGGGCTTCGCCTGTCCTACCGGGAACTCAATGAGGTCTGCCGTCGAGCCGCCCGGGGGTTTATGGCCCTGGGCATCGGGAAGGGCGACCATGTGGCCATTTGGGCCAGCAACTACCCCGAGTGGGTGTACACCCTCCACGCCTGCGCCAAGATCGGGGCCATCCTGGTCACGGTCAACACAAACTACCGGGTGTTCGAGCTGGAATACCTGATGCGTCAGTCGGACTCCGCAACCCTGCTGTTCTGCGACGGGATCAAGGGCTCGGACTACTTGGAAATCCTCAACGAGCTCCTGCCCGAACTGCGGGAGGCCCAGCCGGGGCAGCTGAACGCCGCCCGTCTGCCCCTGCTCAAAAACGTCGTCCACCTGCCCCGGACGGCGGGGGCCCCGCCCCAGGAGGGCCTGTTTACCTGGGAAGGCGTGATGGCCCAGGGGGACACGGTGCCCGAAAGCGCGCTGGACGCCCGCCAGGCCTCCCTGCACTGGGACGAGGTGATCAACATGCAGTACACCTCGGGCACCACCGGCTTCCCCAAAGGGGTCATGCTGACCCATTTCAACATCCTCAACAACGGCTATTTCATCGGCGAGTGCATGAAGCTGACCCCCCGGGACCGCATGTGCATTCCGGTGCCCTTCTTTCACTGTTTCGGGCTGGTGCTGGCCCAAATGGCCTGTATCACCCACGCCTCGGCCATGGTGCCGGTGGAGGTCTATTCCCCGGTGAAGGTCATGTCGGCCATACAGGCCGAACGGTGTACCGGCGTGTACGGCGTGCCCACCATGTTCATCTTCATGCTCGAGCATCCCGATTTTGAAAGCTACGACCTGACCAGCCTGCGCACCGGCATCATGGCCGGTTCCCCCTGCCCCATGGAAGTCATGCGTCAGGTCATCGACCGGATGCACATGGGGGACATCACCATCACCTACGGCCAGACCGAGTGCTCCCCCGGCATGACCATGTCCCGGGTGGACGACCCCCTGGAATTGCGGGTGTCCACCGTGGGGCGGCTGCTACCCCACGCCGAGGGCAAAATTGTCGATCCCGAGACCGGGGAAACACTGCCCCCCAACACACCGGGGGAAATCTGCACCCGAGGCTACCACCTGATGAAGGGGTACTACAACATGCCGGAGGCCACGGCGGCCGCCATCGACGGCGACGGCTGGCTGCACACCGGCGACCTGGGCGTCTGCGACGAAAACGGCTACTACGCCGTCACCGGCCGCATCCGGGACATGATCATTCGGGGCGGAGAGAACATCTACCCCCGGGAGATCGAGGAACTCATCTACACCCATCCAGACGTGAAGGACGTGCAAGTGGTGGCCGTGCCCTCCCAGAAGTTCGGCGAGGAGGTGTGCGCCTTCGTCATCCTCCGGGACGGGGCGCAAATCGGGGAAGCCGAACTGCGGGACTACATCGCCCACCGCATGTCCCGGCACAAGGTGCCCGCCTACCTCCTGATGACCGACGCCTTCCCTATGACCGCCTCGGGCAAGATTCAAAAGTTCAAGCTCCGGGAAGAGGCCGCCGAACGGCTGGGTCTGGCGGGCGAACCCGCGTAGCACCGGCGGTTTGGCGAAAAAATCAATTGACAGGCGATTTGAATCGATAAGTAGATAACAACGGGGTAGCTGGGCGACAGAATGGAAAACACAACAGAGAGGGGAAAACCGCGTGGAGCTTGTGGTAACCGTCGTCATGCTGCTGTTCGCCATTGTGGTGTCCAACGTGCTGGACCATGTTTTCCCCCGCCTGCCCCTGACCCTCATCCAAATCGGCTTGGGGGCGGCGCTCGCCTTGCTGCCCATGCATATCTCCCTGACAATGAACCCGGAGGTCTTCATGGCGCTGATCATCGCGCCGCTGTTGTTCCGGGAGGCGGAGGAGACCGATTTGGCCTCCCTGTGGCGGCTCAAGCGCCCGGTCATCCTCATGGCTTTTTTGCTGGTGTTTATCACGGTGTTTGCCATCGGCCTGTCGGCCCATTGGCTGGTGCCCGCTATTCCGCTGGCGGCCTGTTTCGCCCTGGGGGCCATCCTGGGGCCCACCGACGTGGTGACCGTATCCTCGCTGACCTCTCGCATCAAGCTCAACGACAACGTGATGCACCTGCTGTTGGGGGAGGGGCTCATCAACGACGCCTCCGGCCTGATCGCCTTCCGCTTTTCGGTGGCGGCGCTGCTGACCGGGGCCTTTTCGGTGTTCTCCGCGTCGCTGGATTTGCTGTACTCCTCGGCGGTGGGGGCGCTGGTGGGGCTGGCGCTGATCGCCGTCAAGCAGCGGGTGGTGGTGGGTCTGCGGCGGCTGTCGGTTGAAAACACGGCGGCCTTCATGCTGTTGGAATTTTTGATGCCCTTTTTGTCCTACCTGGTGGCCGAACTGCTGGGCGTGTCGGGCATCCTCGCGGCGGTGGCGGCCGGCAGCCGTCAGGCGCTGTATTTCAAACGGACGGAACTGTTCGAGGCCGAATTCGGCGCGACCCAGCATACCCTGTGGGACATGGCCACCTTCACCCTCAACTCCATCGTCTTCCTCCTGCTCGGACTGCAGCTGCCCGAGGTGATCCGACATATTTGGGAAAACCAGGCCTACGACCACGTCTTCCTGCTGTTTTGCGTCACCGTCCTCACCCTCATTTTGATGGCGGTGCGCTTCCTGAGCGTCCTGTTCATCGCCAACACCGCCATGGGGGCCGCCCTGCGGGAAAAACTGAAAAACACGCTGGTGATCACCCTGTCCGGGGTCAAGGGGGCGGTCAGCCTGGCCACCGCCTTCGCCCTGCCCTTGGTGCTGGTGAACGGACAGCCCTTCGCCGAGCGGCCGCTGCTGCTGTTCCTCACAGGGGGGGTCATCATCCTGTCCCTGCTGTTGGCCATGTTTTTCATCCCCTTGCTGGCTCACACCCGCATCGGGGAACAGGAGCGCGACCCCATGGGCGACATTCTCCGGGAAACCGTGGCCCAACTGCGCGCCCAAGACGGGGTGGACAACGGCGCGGTCATCACCCACTACCTGCGGCGCATCCATCAGCTGGAGCACGCGGAATACGGCAGAGAGGATAAAAAGGGCCTGCGCGCCCTGCGCCGGGAATACTTCCAGGTGGAACTGCAGGCCCTCAAAGAGCGGTTCCGGGCGGGGGAAATCAATCAGTACGCCTACCGGGATTACAAAGAATTGCTTTCGGTCATCCATCGCCGTCTGGCGCGCAATATCCTGTATGGAGCGGCGGCCCGGCTGCGGCAGATCAAATGGCTGCTGACACATCTGCGCCGTCCGGCGACACGGGCCAAGCAGGAAGTCCTGATGAGAAAACGCCGCCACGAGCTGCGGGATTCCTTTGTCACCAACACGGAGCTGGTGTTGGCCTATTTGGAGGGCAAACGCGGGGAATATCCCCCTCTGTTGGTGGACACCCTCCTGGAGGAGCGCCGGGAGTTGGCCGAAAAAATGCGCCAGGGCTTCCACGGAGGGGTGCTGGTCAACCGCCTGCACCGGGCCCGGGACGACGAAATGCTCCGGGGCTACTATGTGGAGCGCCGGGTCATCCATCAGTTCCTGGAGCGGGGAGCCATCACCCAAGCCCAGGCCAACGGTATGCGCCTGCAGGTCAACAAGCTGGAGACCTTCACCCTGGCCCACAACAAGGATTCCGAAGAAGTGCTCAAACTGATCTCCCTGATCAGCAGAAGGCCGCTGTGAGCCCCGTGGGACATGTGTCAACCATTTTTCTCAAAAAAATAGAAAAAGGGGTTGAACTGTCGGGAGACGTGTGCTATACTATTTGAGCGGCGTTGTTCGGCGCGGATACGCGTCGGCGCGAAGACGCCAGGGATACAGGTTTGGCGTGTGGGGGGTATCGCTCAACTGGGAGAGCGGACTGGTCGGTAACAACCCCGAAAAAAGAGTAGGCGGATGACTGGCATTCAAAAACTGAATATCGCGTTTCACATGGGGGTATAGCTCAGCTGGGAGAGCGCTTGAATGGCATTCAAGAGGTCAGCGGTTCGATCCCGCTTATCTCCACCACACTATAAACGTAGTCGAACCCTCGCTGACGAGATTGTTCTCGTCGGAGAGGGTTTCGGCTATGTTGTGGTTATGGATAAATAAT
>JAITQI010000101.1 GCA_031289065.1 Oscillospiraceae bacterium | reverse complement strand
GCTACGCCGTTCAAGGAGAGAAACGGGGCCCCCCCGTTTCTCTCCTTCGTTTCTGTCCTCTGTCTTCTGTATGTGTATAGCTCCGCCAAAACACAGCCATACTATCCCTATCCCATATTTGTGACAGGAGGGCAACACATGCTTGTATCCGAACTGATGAATCCCAACGTGGTGAGCATTACGCCGGACGAGTCGGCGGCGCTGGCGGCCCGGCTACTGCGGCGGCACAACGTCGGCTCTCTGCCGGTCTGCTCCATCGACGGCCGTCTGCGGGGCATTGTCACCGACCGGGACATTGTGCTGCGCTGTGTGGCGGCGGAGAGCGACCCGGAGCAGACCAAGGTGCGCGAAATCATGTCCCGGGGCGTGGTGGGGGTCAGCCCCGACGCCGACGTCCGGGAGGCCACCCGGCTGATGTCCGCCGAGCAGGTGCGCCGTCTGCCGGTCATCGACGAGGGCCGGGTGATCGGTATGCTGTCCTTGGGGGATATGGCCAAGACCGCCAGCTTCGGCATGGAGGCCTCGAAGGCGCTGTCGGAGATTTCTTCGAACATCAAGAGAATGACGTGACAATTGACGATTGACAATTTTTCCTTTCTTTTTGGGGGTGGTTTTTTGTGTGACGAACAGCGGGACGAGGGGCAGGGGACGGACGGCCAAGCGGCCGATGCGCAGGCGGAGAGACGGGCGGACATCATCGAGATGGGTTCGGTGACCGCCCGTTCTTCCCGGGGCGTCATTCACTGCCTGACCATCGTCGGGCAGGTGGAGGGGCATCAAATCCTGCCGCCTCAAAACAAGACCACCAAATATGAGCACGTCATGCCCCAGCTGGCGGCCATCGAGGAGAGCGACGAGATCGACGGCCTGCTCATCCTGCTCAACACGGTGGGGGGGGACATCGAGGCCGGGCTGGCCATCGCCGAGCTCATCCGGGGCATGAAAAAGCCCACCGTATCCCTGGTGCTGGGCGGGGGACATTCCATCGGCGTGCCCTTGGCCGTGGCGGCGCGGAAGTCCTTCATCGCGCCGTCGGCGGCCATGACGATTCACCCCGTCCGTCTCAACGGCGTGGTCATCGGCGTGCCCCAAACCTTCGCCTACTTCGAGAAAATCCAGGAGCGCATCGTCAAATTCGTCACGGCCAACGCTCACATCAGCGAGTCCGATTTCAAGGACTACATGCTGCGCACCGGGGAGCTGGCCGCCGACGTGGGCAGCGTCATCTACGGCGAGGAGGCGGTGGAAAAGGGCCTCATCGACGCGCTGGGGGGTCTGTCCGACGCCCTGGGCAGCCTCCACGAGATGATCGACCAGCGCCGCCGGGCGCGGGGGGAAAACGTGGACGGCGGCTCCGCCGTATAATGTCTTCGGATTCGGGGCATACTGGGGGCAGTCTGACTCATCAATACCCCCTTCTTACTTCGGCGGTGGTCTTTTCCACCGCCGTTTTTCTGCGTTTCTTCGGGGTTCGGGCCCCGTTTTGGCGATATTGTCCGCTTCCTTTCGAGGTGATTCCCCTCTTTTTGGCGGGAAAACGATTTGACGGACGGCCCATGTTTTGATACTATTAGAGGGGAATACTATGAGGGCGGCAGATCGGGACGTCCGTCCCTCTTGAAAAGACGAGGAACACGCCCCTTATGGGAGAGAATTCGACGCCCGGCGCGGCGCTGTGCGACCCGGCGTATATCCGAGAGATATTGGGCCGGAACGGTTTTCGCTTTTCCCGCGCCTATGGGCAAAATTTTTTGACAGACCCCCATATTCCGGAGGCCATCGCCGAGCAGGCCGGTCTCGGGCCGTCCCACGGGGTGCTGGAGGTCGGCCCCGGCCTGGGCGCGCTCACCTGGGCGCTGGCCCGCCGGGCCGGACGGGTGGCCGCCGTGGAAGTGGACAACACCCTGCTGCCGGTGCTGGCCGAGACCTTGGCCGGGCTGGACAATGTGACCGTCGTTCCGGGGGACATCCTGAAAACCGACTTGGCGGCGCTGGTGGAGGCGCATTTTCCGGGGCTGACGCCGGTGGTGTGCGCCAACCTGCCCTACAACATCACCGCCCCGGCGCTGTCCCGCCTGCTGGAGTCCGGGTTGTTTGAAAGCCTCACGGTCATGCTGCAGCGAGAGGTGGCCCAGCGGCTGTTGGCCCGGCCCGGGACGCCCGCATACGGCGCCTTCACCGTTTATGTGGGGACAAAGGCCGGGGCGGAGATTCTGTTCGACGTGCCCCCCCACTGCTTCACCCCCCGCCCCAAAGTGACCTCCAGCGTCGTCAAGCTGACGGCGCGGCCCTATCCCCTGCGCGCCCCGGCGCTGTTTTCCCGGGTGGTGCGGGCCGCCTTCGGGCAGCGGCGCAAGACCCTTCTCAACGCGCTGACCGCCGCCTTCCCCGTTCCCAAACAGGCGCTGGCCGCCGCGCTGGCCGACTGCGGCATCCCCCCCCTGGCCCGGGGCGAAACACTGGACATCGCAACCTTCGACGCCCTGTCGGCGCGGCTGGGGGCCCTTTGAGGCCCGAAACGCTTCGCCGCCCTTCCCGCGTCCGACCCATCCTCGCGAAATTCTCTCAGGGGGTAAGACGATGAACACGGAAAAACTCATGCCTTACGGGCAGCTCGGCTTAATCGGAATGCGCGGCTGCGAGGACCTCACCGGTCGCATCGACTCCTATCTGACCCGCTGGCGCGCCGAAAGCCACCCGGTCGGTCAGCTGGCCATGGAGGACGCGCCGGTGGCCGGGCCGGGCCTGTTCCACGTGAAGGCGGTCTGCCCCCGGTTCAACACCGGCGAGGGCAAGGCGCTCATCCGCCAGTCGGTGCGCGGCTACGACCTGTACATCGTCGCCGACATGTTCAACTACGGCGTCACCTATTCCATGTACAACATGGAGCGCCCCATGAGCCCGGACGACCATTTCCAGGACCTGAAGCGCATCATCGCCGCCGCCGGGGGCAAGGCCCGGCGCATCACGGTCATCATGCCCATGCTCTACGAGGGCCGCCAGCACAGGCGGTTCGCCCGGGAAAGTTTGGACTGCGCCCTGGCCCTGCAAGAGCTTGTGAGCATGGGGGTGGAGAACATCATCACCTTCGACGCCCACGACTCCCGGGTGCAAAACGCCGTCCCCCTGAGCGGGTTTGAAAATATACGGCCCACCTATCAGATGCTCAAGGCGCTGTTCAAGGCCTTCCCGGATTTTATCGTGGACCCGTCCCGCCTGATGATCGTCTCCCCCGACGAGGGGGCCATGACCCGCTCGATCTATTACTCGTCGGTGCTGGGCGTGGAGCTGGGCATGTTCTACAAGCGGCGGGACTACACCCGCCTGGTGCACGGCCGCAACCCCATCGTCAAGCACGAGTTCCTGGGGGACAACGTGGCCGGCCGGGATGTCATCGTGGTGGACGACATGATCTCCTCGGGGGACTCGATTTTGAGCATCGCTCAGATGCTCCGGGAGTTGGGGGCCCGGCGGGTCATCGTGTTCGCCACCTACGGCCTGTTCACCGAGGGCCTGGCCCGCTTCGACGAGGCCTATGAACAGGGCGTTTTGAGTAAGGTCTTCACCACCAACCTGGTGTACCGCCCCGATGGTCTCCGGGACAAGCCCTGGTATCACGAGGTGGACATGGCCAAGTATATCTCCTATATCATCGAAACCCTCAACTACGACAGCTCCATCTCCGACCTCCTGGAGCCCTCCGCCCGCATTCACACCCTTTTGGAGCGCAAACGCCGGGAACAGCGGACGGCCCCCCAAGAGGGGCAGGAGACGTTGTTCCCTGTGTAAGGGCATAGGAACGGATAAAATTTTATCTGTAAGAAGAGCGGGGACGAACTTTGGTTCGTCCCCGCTCTTTTGTTTCTGGCTTCCGTCCTCTCTCATCTGCACCTGTCACCTGTTTTCCATCAATTGATTCCAGGTCTGTTCCCCCACCACGCCGTCGGGCAGCAGGCCCACCAGGCGCTGGAAGGCCACCACCGCGCTCCGGGTGCCCGGGCCGAACACGCCGTCCACCGTGACCGCGGGGATGGAGGAGAACTGGGCCGACAGGGTGTTGAGGGCGCGTTGGATCAGGCGCACATAGTCCCCCACCGAACCGCTGCTGATGTAATAGCCGGGGTAGGGGGCGGACGCGTTCTGGCCCAGGCTTTGATAGGCCGCGACGATCCGCGCCCAGGTGGCCGAGCCGATGACCCCGTCCTGGGTCAGGCCGTACAGCCGCTGGAAGGCGAGAACCGCGTTCCGGGTGGCCGGGCCGAAGGAGCCGTCGGCCGTGAGGGCCGGCAGGGCGGCATTGACCGCCGACAGGGCGTTCAGATACTGCTGCATGAGCCGCACGCTCTCCCCCCGGGCGCCGGATTGCAGGGCGTAGCCCGGATAGGCCGCCCCGGGCGCGGGGGGTGTCGGCGCGGGGGGCGCGGGCGCGGGTTGGGTGTCCTCGATGCCGCGATAGGCGTCGTACAGGGCGTTCCAGGTGCCCGGGCCGACCACCCCGTCCGCCGTCAGGCCGAACAACCCCTGGAAGGCCTGTACCGATTTGGCGGTGGTGGGGCCGAAGACGCTGTCCTGAATCACCGTGGGCACCGCCGGGTAATAGGCCGAGATCCGGTTCAAAATGAACTGCAATTCGGCGACGTCCCCGCCCCGGGTGCCGGTGCGCAGGACGGCGGCGGGCGGGGCCGCCCCCAAACCGATCCGTTCCCCCTCGCTGTCCAGTTCGGCCAGCCGGGTGACCGCCGTGTAAAGGGAGGAGATTTTGTACCAGGTGGCCGAACCGACCACCCCGTCCGGCGTCAGGCCGAAGACGCTCTGGAAGGTTTTGACCGCGTTGGCGGTTTCCGGGCCGTACACCCCGTCCGAGCTGGAAATCTGCGGGATGGCGGGATAGTCGGCGCGGATACGGTTGAGCTGCTGCTGGATGGTGCGCACGCCGTCCCCCTGGCTGCCCTGGCTGAGCGCCGAGCCCGGATAGGAGGCGGGCACCCCGGCGATATTGTCGGTGGTGACAAGCTCCAGGTCTTTGGGGTAGTAATATCGCAGGATTTGCAGAGGGTTCAGCCCCTGTTCGGCCAAGGGCACGGTGCCCCATTGGGACAGCCCCGGGCAGGTGACCGTGGTGCCGTTGCAGAACTGGGTGAAATAGGGGTCGCGGCGGCCCTGGCGACGGGCGTACTGGTTGAAGACGTTGTCCACAATCCCGCCGATGTTGTCAAAGATGTTCCGGTTTTCCACAAAGGCCTGGTCATAGGCCGTGGAGTTGGTGATGTCGAAATCGTATCCCCGGGCGCGGTACCACTCGGTGTAAATCCGGTTGAGGGCGAAGGTGATTTCGGCGTCGATGTTGGCCTCCAGGGCGGCCTCCGGCCAGGTGGCGTAAATTTCGCTGGACGCCACGTTTTTGATGTAGTCGGCAAACCGCACCCGCACGTTGCGGGCGCTGGCGTTGGGCGGGCCCAGGTGTACCGTGATGTACTCGGGGATGACCACGTCCCTCAGCACCCGCCCGGCCGCCGCGGCCGTGTCCCCCTGCTGATCCCGGGGCTGGGCGCTTTGGACGGCGGGGGGCGGCGTTTCGGCGGTTCTGACCAGACCGGCGTTGCGGTAGCTGGCGGGCAGGGGTATCAGGTTCAGGGGCAGGGTGGAGGTCACCCCGTCGTAAATCTGCGTACCTCTGATCACCTCGGTGATGTACCCTGGCTTGCTGGCCGTGACGTCATAGCTGCCGTAAACCGGCCCCTCGGCTCCGGGGGACAGGGACAGCGCCCTGTCCGGCGCGGTCAGGGAGACGGCCCGGGTGCGCCCTTCGGCGTCGGTGATCAGGTCGTACAGCGTCCCCCCGTCGGGGCCGGTGACAACCACCCGCGCCCCGGCGACAGGCATCGCCCCGTCGGCGGCGGTCGTTTCCAAATGCAAAGTGCCAGTGCCCATAGCAAATTCTCCTTACTTTGTCACAAAATCGGAAGACTTCTCGCCAGTCTATGCCCAAAGGGCTGTTTGGGTTCCGGAGGGCGATGGCAATTGACTCTTGACCCTGGGGGGGACGCCCTCCCCTATGTCCCCCGTTCCCGTATCTGTTTTTTGCCCTCTGTTTGCGGAACTTTTCCCGTTCCCCTTCGTCCAAAGAAACTGTACACATGGGGCTCGTTGTCGTTTTGTAACCGATTTCAACGGGTTTCCGCATTGCGCCGACGGATGGAAGACGTTATAATGAAACCCGAACCAAAAGCGGGAGGGATCGTTTTGTCAAACTTGCCAACCCAAGATCTGCCAGCCGCGCCAGCCGACCTGCCCGGCCTGCCGGAGGCGGCGACTGTTCCGCCCCCACCCCGGCGGACGGCGGCGCAAAAAAAGCGGCGGGGCCGGATCGTCAAGACGATTGTCGGCTGGGCCGTCGCGCTGGCGGTGGTGGGCGGTATTGTTTACGGGCTGAACTGGCTGTTCACCCGCAAGACGCCGGTCAGCTACGCCACCGAGACGGTGTACACGGGGATGCTGGAGACCGCCGTACAGGGCTGGGGCAGCATCCGGCCGGTGGAATCGGTGGACATCGCCGTCAAAAACCGCGGCACGGTGGAGGAGACCTTTTTCAACGCCGGGGACATGGTGGCCGAGGGCGATCTGCTGTTCACCATGGGCGCGGGGGACATCGACGAAGCCATCGCCGAGATTGACAAAAAAATCGCCAAAGCCCAGGAGGAGCTGGCCGCGATTCAGGGGGACGAGGCCGACCGCCAGGCCAATCTGGTGGTCAAGGCCCCCTTCAAGGGGCAGCTCGTCGAGGCCGCGCCCCTGGGGGTCGGCGATCAGGTGACCACCGGCCAGAAGGTGGGTCTGCTGGTGGACGACGCCAACCTCAAGCTGACTCTCTACTTCAGCTATGCCTATGAAAACCTCATCAAGACCGGTATGGCGGCCGACATCTCCATTCCGGCCACCATGGCGGTGGTCTCCGGGCAGGTGGACAGCGTCCGCAAGGTGCGCCGGGTCTCTCCGGAGGGCACGACGCTCTTTGAGGTGACCCTGGCCCTGCCGAACCCCGGCGCCCTGACCGCCGGTATGGCGGCCACGGCGGTTCTCCGGGCGGACGGCGAGGCGATCACCCCCTACGAAGCCGGGGTGCTGGTCTTCGCCCGCTCCGAGACGCTGTACATCAAAGCCCCGGGCAAACTGGTCGCGGCCAATGTCCTGGATTACATGGATTACAGGGCCGGGGACATCCTGTGCCGCATTGAGTACAAGGAGGACAACACCGAGGTGGAGGCCCTCAACCAACAGATCGCCCAGTTTGAGGCGGACAAAGCCCTCAAGCGGTTGGACTACGACGACCTTCGGGTGACCGCCCCCCTGTCGGGCACCGTCATGTACAACAACCTGATCCCCGGCGCGACGGCGGAACCGGGCCTGGCGGTCATTTCCATCGCCAATCTGGACAAGATGATCGTGGAGGCCCAGGTGGACGAGCGGGACGTCAGCCGGGTGCGGCCGGGGATGCCGGTGGAAATCTCGGTCTGGCTGGGCGAGGGCCAGCAGATGCTCACCGGGACGGTCAAATCGGTGAGCATGTCCGCCGGGGGGGACAACGGGGGCGGCGTATCCTACTTCCCCGCCGTCTTTGAAATCGAAAACTACTCCGGTATGCTGATGAGCGGCATGGGGGTGGACTACCGGCTCATCGTGGAGCAAAAGTTCGACATCCTGGTGGCCCCGGTCATCGCGGTGAAAAACACCGAGCAGGGCACCTGTGTCTTCGTCAAAAGCGAGGAGCGGCCGGACACCGCCATCGACCTGGAACCGGGGGTTGTGCCGTCGGGCTTCTGGGCGGTGTCGGTGGTGTGCGGTATCGGAAACGAAAACGGTATTGAGATCCTCTCGGGCGTTTCCGACGGCACCGAGGTGTTTACCCAGATCATCCCCCTGGACGAAAACCAGGGCGGCGGCGGTATAATGGGCGGGGAGGTGGTCGTCTATGGCTGAACCGCTCATCGATCTGCGCCATGTCTTTAAGATTTACAACGAGGGCGAGGAGAACGAGGTGCGCGCCCTGGACGGGGTCAGCCTGCGGGTGGAGCGGGGCGAGTACGCGGCCATCGTCGGCGCCTCCGGCTCGGGCAAGTCCACCCTGATGAACATCCTGGGCTGCCTCGACCAACCCACCTACGGCGACTACCTCCTGGACGGGGCGCGGGTGTCCGCCTTGGCCGACCGCAAGCTGGCCCGCATCCGCAGCCGTCACATCGGCTTCATCTTCCAGGGCTTCAACCTGCTGGCGGGGCTGACCGCCATGGAAAACGTCGAGTTGCCCCTTGTCTATCAGGGCGTCCGCTTTGACCGCCGCCGGGACATGGCCGAGGAGGCGCTGGCCCGGGTGGGTCTGGAGAGCCGCATGAAACACAAACCCGCGCAAATGTCGGGGGGGCAGCAGCAGCGGGTGGCCATCGCCCGGGCCATCGCCGCCAAGCCGCCCATCATCATGGCCGACGAGCCCACCGGCAACCTGGACTCCCAGACCGGCGCCCACGTCATCGAGATTCTGGGGGCTCTCAACCGGGAGGGCGCGACCATCCTGCTCATCACCCACGACGACGGCCTGGCCCAGGTGGCCCGCCGCCGCCTGCGGGTCGTGGACGGGCGGGTTGTCCGGGATGAGGCGGAGGGGGAGGCGGTGAAATCGTGAAGCTCCTGCAAAGCATCCGCATGGCGCTGCGCTCGGTCATGGCCAAAAAGGGCCGGGCGGGGCTGACCGTGCTGAGCATCTTCATCGGCGTGGCGGCGGTCATCGTGCTGGTTTCCCTCCAGCAGGCCAAAACCGCCCAGGATATGCAATACATCAACAGCCTGGGCACTAACCGCATCCAGGTGTACGCCAGCATGTGGGGAGGCAAGGACTTCACCAAGGAGCTTTACCGCTTCTGCCTGGGCATGACCGACCTGGTGGAGGGCGTCACCCCCCAACAGAGCATGTGGGACGCCCGGGTTCAGTACGGGGCCAAGAGCCGTCAAATGCAGGTCTATTTCGGCTCGGATCAGTACAGCGTCTGCACCAACAGCCACATCGCCGCCGGGCGGGATCTGTCCTATATGGATGTGGAAAAGACCACCCGGGTCTGCCTGATCGGTTCGGCGGTCAGGGAAAACCTGTTCAACTACAAAGACCCCGTCGGGGAGACGCTCACCATCAACAACCAGGCCTTCACGGTGGTGGGTGTGTACGCCCAGAAGTTCGACAACTCCGAGTGGTCGGAGGACAACATCATCGTCGTGCCCTACAGCCAAAACCGGCTGCTGCTCAAAAACACCCGCACCGAACAGTTCATCGTCAAGGCCAAGAGCGCCGACGCCACCGCCCGGGCGGTGGACAAACTCAAGGCCTACCTGTTCACCATGTTTAAAGACCACCCCTACGCCTGGTACGACGTGTACAGCCTCAACCAGAGCATTCAGGAGAGCAACGACATCGAGCGGGGCAACATGATTTTCATGGGGGTCATCGCCGGCATCTCCCTGCTGGTGGGAGGCATCGGCATCATGAACATCATGCTGGTCACCGTCACCGAGCGCACCCGGGAGATCGGCATCCGCAAGGCGATCGGGGCCGAGCGGCGCTCCATCATCGCGCAATTTCTGGTGGAGTCCGGTCTGGTGTCCAGTTTGGGCGGCGTGGTGGGTGTGATCGCGGGCATCCTGATCACCATGACCTGGGTCAAGCTACAATACGACATCATCTTTTACCCCACCCCCGCCATTATGGCCCTGGCCTTCGGCGTCTCGGTGGCCCTGGGCCTCCTGTTCGGCCTCTACCCCGCCGCCAAAGCCTCCGCCCTCCAACCGGTGGACGCCCTGCGAAGCGAATGACGAACAATTGACGAGTGACAATGGACAATTGACAATGAAAGCTCTCCAGCAACCCGGTTTCCGCCCGCCGAAGGCGGGCGAAAAGCCCCCGTCACGCACCGGAGTTAAATCATCGTGCGCAACGCGATTCCAAAATTTTTCATTTTTAATTCGTCCCGTACTAACCCCCGTTTTCTGTCCTCTGTTTTCTGAAAGGTGGTTTCCTTGCGCATGAAACGATTGACCGCGCTTCTGCTTGTTGCCGTTTTGGCCGTCGGCCTGTACGCGCCGCCGGCCCGGGCGGCCTTCCCGGACATCTCGGATCCCCAGGTCGCGGCGGCGGCGGCGATGCTGCAAAGCCTGGGTCTGGTCAGCGGCTACGGCGACGGGAACTATCACCCGGACGATCCGCTGACCCGGGCGCAGTTCTGCAAAATAGCCGTGCTGCTGTCCGGAACGGAAAACGCGAGCGCCTACGAGGGGTATACGATTTTCCCCGACGTGCGTTCTGGCCACTGGGCCCGGGGGTATGTCAACGCCGCCGTCCGCGCCCTGAAGATCATCGCCGGGTTCCCGGACGGCACCTTCCGCCCGGACACCCCCATCACCTTCGCCCAGGCTGTGACCATGCTCATGCGCCTGCTGGGGGCCACCGATGAGGCGGTGGGGGCGGACTGGCCCCGGGGCTACCTGAACGCCGCCGCCGTCGCCGGGCTGACCAAGGGCCTGACATACCCGGATAACGCCGTCATCACCCGGGCCTCGGGGGCGCTGCTGTTTTACAACGCCCTGTTCACCAAAAACAAGGCGGGGGCGACCATCGCCGAGGCGTTGGGCCTCGCCGCCCTTGAGGTGCTTGTCCTGCAAAGCGCGGGTCTGGCCCCCGACGGCGTCACCCGGGGCCTCGTGACCCTGACCGGCGGCGAATTGGCCTTCTATCCCACCTCCGCGCCGGTGCCCGCCGAAGCCGGGGCGCGGGGGACACTGACCGTTGACGGGGCGGGGCGGGCCCTGTCCTTTGTTCCCCAAACGCAGACCCGGCGGGATATTGTCGTCGCCGAGGCCGGCCCCCTGTCGGTGACCGGCATGGACGGCGCTCGGGTGGACAACATCCCCGCCAAGACGCAGCTCATCGCCCCGGACGGGCGGACCGCCCTCTGGGAGGCGTCCTGGCTGGACATGACCGTGAGCCAGAGCCTGCGCTTTGTCTTCACGGCGTCCGGCGGCATCGACTACATTTTCTGGAACCCGGCATCCGGCGCGGGGGAGACGGTCGTGCTGACCTTTGAACCGGCGGCGGGGCAAAATCCGCTGCCCCTGCTGGGCATGGCCGCCGCCGCGAAAGTCTATAAAAACGGCGTCGCCGCAACGTGGGCCGACCTGCGCCGTTGGGACGTGCTGGTCTGCAACCGAACCGCCGGTGTTGTGACCGCCACCGACTTCCGCATCATCGGTATTTACGAGGACGCCAAGCCCAACCGCGAGGCCCCCGCCCAGGTGATCACCTTGGGGGGGCAGACCTTCCCGGTGCTCGACGGGGCGCGGGTGAAGCTGGCCGCCCGGAAAATCGGCGAGGCCATGACCTTTCTGTTCACCCCGGACGGACAGGTGGCCGACATCCAGGACGCCACGGCCCTGCCCGCCATGCAGCCCGGCATCCTCACCGCGGAGGACACCGTCACCCTGTATAACGGCCTGACCATCACCGGGGCCAATCAGTGGGCGGACACCCTGCGCGAGGGCTCGCTGGTGCTGGCCGCCCAACGCAACCCGGGCCGCCTGAGCTTGCAGCGGCTGCCCACACGCGGCGCGGCGGCGCTGGATCTGGGCACCGGCCAAATCGGTTCGGCGGCCGTCGCGCCCTACGCCCTCTTCTACGATGTGAGCGGCCCGGAAGGCCGGGCCGTAACGGTGCGCAGAACCACGCTGCCCGACAGCCTCCCCGCCGCCCGGGTGCTGACCGTCCGCGCCGACGCGGGCGGCCGGGCCGACATTATCGTACTCAACAACGCCACCGGCGACGCGCTGTATTACGGCGTCACACGCTTCGTCCGCAACCGGATCGACGAGTCGGACGGCGCCACCATACCCCTGGACGACTTGGCGACGCTCACCGACCAAAACGGCGACCACGCGTTTTTGGACGTCGATGAAATCACCGGCGGCCTCTTCGGCGGGGAGGTGTACGGCCTGGCGGGCACCGTGAGCGGCGACCTGGCGTCCATACAGCCCTGCGTCAAGGTCACCGGCCTCAAACGCGCCGACTTCCTCGGCAACACCGCCCTGACCGTGTCCGGCCGCGCCCTGCCCCTCCCGGACGGCCTCAAGGTTCTTGTCGAGGCCACCGGGGCCTACGTCACAGTGGCCGAAGCCCGGGTCTACGCCAACAGCTTCACCGCCTACCTGGACAAACCCGCCGCCGAAGGCGGGAAGCCAAGGATCATTATCGCGCACTGACGTCGCTGATAAACCGAATTGACATGAAAACTTGTGGAATCGCGCCGTGCGGCGGCTCCACAAGTTTTCATTTTTCATTTTTCATTCGTTTTTTACCGTCCCTCTTTGGGACGGAGGGTTATTTCCGCGGCCACGGCGACGGCTTGCCAGAGTCTGTCCAGGTCGCTGCGGGTCAGCAGCAGGCGGCGGCCCTGGGCGGTTTTGTGATACAGGCGCCCCGACAGGCCGAGCAGTTCGCCGCGCCAATCCGCCAACAGGACGGCCAGGTCGGTGGGGGGCTCCTCCCCCCGGCGGCCCCCCGCGCCGAAGAGCAGCCAGTCGGCGGTGGTTTCAAACAGGCGGCACAGCTTGAGCACCGTCTCCGGGTCGGGCTGGCGGCGGCCCTGTTCATACATGCCCACCGCGCTGGGGGAGATCCCCAGCTTTTGGGCCAACGCCTTCTGGGTCATGAGCGCGGCTGCGCGCAGTTCTTTGATACGGGTTCCGGGCGTCACGGCACATCACCTCGTCCCCCATTGTAGCACACGATACGTGTTGCGTCAAGAATGCTGTCAGTCGCCTTGACAGCACACAAAACGTGTAGTAACATGGTAGTAGACACACGTTTTGTGATGACCGGAGGGAGCGAGATGACCGACAGCCCCGAGCCGCGGCCCCCCAAACCGGCGGCCCACTGCGACGTTTACGGCTGCGAACTGTACCCCGGCGACCTCTGCTTTGCCGTGGAGGGCCTCCTTGTTTGCGGGGAATGTATCGGCCCCTTTGTCCGGCGGTGGCTGGAACCCCGCCGACGGGTGATGGGAGAGGGGGGGTTGCTGTGTACACCCTCGTAGAGCTGGCCGGGCAGTATACCGCGCTGGCCGAGGCGCTGCGGACCAGCGCGCAGGCGGCCCGGGCGCTGGCCCTCCGGGAGACCGACCCCAAGGCGGCCTATTTGCGCCGGCGGCAGACCGCCCTGCTGGGGGAGATGTTCCGGGACGCCCGGGACATCGGCCGTCTGCTGGCCCATTATTACGACGGTTCCCCCGCCCGGCGGCGGCGCTGATGGGCGTCCAGACCGACTTGTGGGGCGTCCTGTACAGCGAGGGAGACAACCGGGAACGGCTGGCCCGGCTGTCCACCCTGCTGCGGCGGATCATGGACGAGGAGCTGACCCCCCGCCAGCGGGAGGCCTTCCTGCTGCACACGGGCCAAGGCCTCCGCCAGACGGAGATCGCCGCCCGCTGGCATGTACACCCCTCGGTGGTCTGCCGCCACCTCCAAAAAGCCGAAGTCCGCCTGCGGCGATTCACCGACAAGCTGGAACGACCCTGAGGGCGGCGGTGTTTTTTGTCTTTCACGGGGCGAGATTGATGAGCGTCAGGCCCCCTGCCCGGGCCAGCCGCGCTGTCTGCCCGGCGCCGCTGCGCCCACGGGTCATGTAGGCGACGCAAGTCGCGCTGTTGTCCACCAAATGGCGGTTGCGGGCTTCCATGCATCCGTCATAATATGCCTCGGCGAGGCAGACGACTTGGTCGGCGGCTTCCAGCAACCCTCTGTACGCCCGCTTTTCCTCCGGTGTCCATCGGCCGTCCTGGTCGCGGCAGGGCAGAACGAGAATCAGCCTGACGGCGGGATTGCGTTCGCGCTGCCTCAGGACGGCCAGCGCCGCCAGCGTGTCGAACCCCCGCGCGGCCCCCGCGCTGAAATAGCGAATCCCCTGGCCGACAAGTTCCGCGACGGTTTCGTCCAGCCGCTGTGTGAGCTGAGGCAAGGCCGAACGGGGGATGATCCTGTGGCCTGTGAAGCAGGCCGCCTGAGCCCTGTTTAGACACGTTTCTCGGTCGAGAGGGCTATTGTCGCGTGTTTTCATAGGCCACCTCCCAGGCCAGAGCGTTCCCTTTGCGCGCGGTATTTCACACCGCTCAAACTACATATTACGGTATATAATGCCCAACGTCAACAACAACATGGCATTAAATACCGCGATAATCGTGGTTTTGAGGCATATAATGATATGCGAGGGGTGATTGGGATGGTCTATGAGGGTTTTACCCAAGAACGCATTGCGCGGCTGCGGACGCAAAAGGGCGTTTCGGCCCGGGATATGTCCCTGACACTGGGGCAGAACGACACGTACATCAACAAGATTGAAAATCACAAGGCGCTGCCCTCTTTGCCGGGGCTGTTTTATATCTGCGAATTTTTCGGCGTCACGCCCCACGAGTTTTTCGATGTGGGGACGGAATATCCTATGCGCCTGAAGGCGCTTTCCGAGGACTTAAAGCGATTGGACGACAGCGCGCTGGGTCATCTTTCGGCCCTTGTGAAAGAGATGATCGGCAAACCGAAATAGGAGGCGGCGGGGCCTGTCCGGCGGCCCCATGGGCCGTTCGTCCGGGCGCGGAGCGTCCTACACTTTTAATATTGCATTAACGTTAATTATACAATTATGTAGCTTTCGCGTCAAGGAAAACAAACGGTTCATAGTTGTATAATCGCCCTGTCCGCAAGGTAAAATGTTGGACAGGGGTGGTGCAAATGGACTACGAATCATTTATCGCGAAACGCGTGACGACGCTGCGGCAGGCCAAGGGCGTTTCGGCCCGGGATATGAGCCTGTCAATCGGCCAGAATGTGAACTATATCAACCATGTCGAGAATCGGAAGATGCTGCCTTCCATGCAGGTGTTCTTTTTTATCTGCGAATACCTCAATATCGCGCCGACGGACTTTTTTGACGAAAGCAACCCCCATCCGGAAGAAATCACCGCGCTGATCGCGAACGTGAAAAAGCTCGACCACAAGGCCTTATCCCATGTGTCGGGCCTTGTGGAGGCGTTGACGGTTTGGCGCTAAAACAGGGGTGGGTGTAAAGAGGGGCGGGAAAGCGAATCTTTCCCGCCCTTCCGTCACAACGCCGGGTGATATTCCTCCACCGTCACGCCGGTGTAATACCAGGTCAGAATCTCCTCAAACCCCAGGCCCGATTCGGCCAGGAGCTTGGCGCCGTATTGGCTCAGCCCGACGCCGTGGCCGTAGCCCAGCGTGTCAAAGACGACGGTGTCCGCCCCGGGGGTAACGGTGAAGTGGGTGGAGCGCAGGTTGAACATCTCCCGCAGTTTGGTGCCCGGAACGGCGACGCCTCCCGCCGTCAGGGACAGGACGCCCCCCGCCTCGCTTCGTTCCGGGACGCCGAACCAGCCGGAAGGCGGGCCGTCCAGCTGGGCGTCGGGATAGGCCGCCAGCAGGGCCGCTTTGACGTCGGCGGCGGGTAGGGTCACCTGTTCCTCATAGCCCTGGGCCCCATCCTCCCCGGGGCTGTCCACCTCCCGCAAATAGGGGATGTCTGTCCCCCAGACGCTTTGGGCGCTTTCGGTGCGCCCGGCGGAGACGGCGAAAAACACCGCCACGATGGGCTGCCCCTCGTAGGTGACCACCAGGCTGTCGGTGCCGTCCACGGCGGCCGCCACAAGAGCGGCGTATTTGTCCGCCTCCGCCCCCCAGCGCTCGTATGCTTCGGCGGGGGCGATATAGGCCTTGCAGTGGTGGTAGTCGTCGCACACGTCGGCCCCCATGTGCCTCTCGGGGGGGCCGTTGGGGCCTCGGGCGGCGAGCATCTTGTTCTCGGTGTTTGTCCGCGCCGCCACGGCTTGGGCACGCAGGGCCTCTGTGGGAAAACTGGCCGGCATCTCGGCCGCCACCACGCCGAACAGATAGTCCCGCATGGTCAGCTCCTGAACCGTTCCCTTGACCAGCACCTTTACCATGAGGTCCCCGTCGTCTCCCGCCGCCGGGGCGGACATGGTCGGCGACGTGGGGGCGGCGGGCTCCGGAATGAAAGATGGAGCGAATTGAATTTCTTCCGGCGAAAGGCCCTCCCGCCCCTGGCCTTCCGGGTCGGAAACCGTTCCGACAGAAGCAAGTGGAAGCAAAAATACCGCAGCTGTCAGCAGCAGGCTGACGATAAGGATCGGCTTCATGCGCGTCTCCTTTTTGCAATTTTGGGAAATCAATCTTTCATTTTCCCCTTGACAGCGGAACGTATCCGATGGTATCATAAAGATATTCAACGGGGAAGGAAGGGACTGCCTATGCCCGCCGCCCGGGGCGCGAAGACCCAAACGTTCATCCAAAACGTATGCGAAAACTACAGCCAATATAACCGGATCGACCCGGACCTCTACGTCAACGAAAACATCAAGCGCGGCCTGCGCCACGCCGACGGCACCGGTGTGTTGGTCGGCCTCACCCGGGTGGGCAGTGTGCAGGGCTACATCGTGCGGGACGGGGAACGCATCCCCATCGACGGTCGGCTCATCTACCGGGGGATCGACGTGGAGGAACTGGTGGCCGGGTTTGACCGCGAGAAGCGGTTCGGCTTTGAGGAGACCTGCTTTCTGCTGCTGTTCGGCTACCTGCCCGACGACAACCGATTGGAGGAATTCGAGGCCGCCCTGGAGGAGGCCCGCATTCTCCCCGAATATTTCACCGAGGATATGATCATCAAGGCCCCCAGCCCCGATGTGATGAACAAGCTGGCCCGGGCCATTCTGTCCCTGTATTCCTACGACGAACACCCCGACGACGCCACCCTTCACGGCCTGATGCGCCAGTCCATCTCTCTCATCGCCCGGGTGCCGGTCATCGTGGCCCACGCTTACGCGGTGAAGCGGCACTATTACGACCACGAGAGCCTCATCCTGCACTATCCCATGTCCGGTCTGTCCATCTCGGAAAACTTCCTGCGGGCCGTGCGCCCCGACGGGAAATTCACCCCGGAGGAGGCCCGGCTGCTGGATCTGTGCATGGTGCTCCACGCCGAACACGGAGGCGGCAACAACTCGGCCTTTTCCTGCCGGGTGCTCACCTCGTCCGGCACCGATACATACGCCGCCCTGGCCGCGGCGGTGGGCAGCCTGAAAGGCCCCCGGCACGGCGGCGCCAACGCCAAGGTCATGGACATGTTCTATGAAATTAGCCGGGAACTCAAAGACTGGACGGACGACGAGGCCGTCGCGGACTACCTGGGCAAAATCATCCGCAAGGAGGCCGGCGACGGCAGCGGGCTGATCTATGGCATGGGCCACGCCGTATACACCCTGTCCGACCCCCGGGCCATCCTGCTCAAACGGTACGCCAAGCAGTTGGCCGCCCGGCAGGGCATGTTGGAGGAGTTCCTGCTCATGGAGTCGGTGGAACGCCTGAGCCCTGAAGTGTTCGCCCGGGTCAAGGGGGACGCCAAGGTCATCTGCGCCAACGTGGACATGTACTCCGGCCTTGTCTACCGCATGTTGGGCATCCCCGAGGCGCTGTACACCCCTCTCTTCGCCGTCGCCCGCACGGTGGGCTGGTGCGCCCACCGCATCGAGGAGGCTCTGACCGGCAACCGCATCATCCGCCCCGCCTACCGTTCGGTGGCCGGTAGCGCGGCTTATATTCCCCTTTCGGAGCGGTGATTTTGAAAATGGAGAGCGGAGGGCCAACCGGCCCTCCGCTCTTTTGTGTTATGCTGCTTGTATCAGTATTTTCCATAGCCGCCGCTACTGGCGGCGCGGTAATCGTTCTCCTCTTCGGAGCTCTCCGGCCTGCGGGGGGCGGAGACTTTGTGGGACAGGGAGGACATGTGGTTATGCGTCGAGCGGGACTGTTCCTGGAGTTTGAAGCGGCCCACCAATTCCGACAGCATGACCGACTGGCTGGACATTTCCTCGGAGGCGGCGGCCGACTCCTCGGCGGTGGCCGAGTTGGCCTGCACCACCTGGGAAACCTGGTCTATGCCCTTGTCGATCTGGGAAATGGCGGTGGCCTGCTCGTCGGAGAGGCGGGCGATGTCGGCCACGATGGCGCTGGAGCGCTGGATGCCCTCCACGATCTCGGACAGCGACTGGGCGGTCTCCTGGGCGATGTGGGAGCCCAGCTCGGCCTTCTCGATGGAGTTGGCGATCAGCCCGCCGGTATCCTTGGCGGCTTCGGCGCTCTTGGCGGCCAGGCTGCGAACCTCTTCGGCCACCACGGCGAAGCCCTTGCCGTGCTGACCCGCCCGGGCGGCTTCCACGGCGGCGTTGAGGGCCAGGATGTTGGTCTGGAAGGCGATATCGTCGATGGCCTTGATGACCTTGCTGATGGACTGGCTGGCCTCGTTGATCTCCTGGACGGCCTGCATCATGTTGCTCATCTGGGTGTTGCCCTTGGCGGCGTTTGCGTTGATGCTCTGGCCCAACTGGCTGGCCTCCTGGGCCATGCTGGCGTTCCGGGCGGTCTTCTCCGACACGTCCCCGATAGAGCTTGCCAGTTCCTCCACCACGGCGGCCTGCTGGGTTGTGGCCTGGGCCAGGGACTGGCTGCCGTCGGCCACCTGCTTGGAGCCGGAGGAGACGTTGTCCGCGCTGCGAATAATCTCGGCGAACACCTCGTTGTTGGTTTGCAGCATGTCGCGCAGGCCGATGTTGATGATGTCCCGCTCCGAACGGGGGGTGACGGTCGCCCGCAAATCCCCGGCGGCGATGCTCTCCACCACCTTGGCCTGGGCCTTGATGCCCTCGACCATGTGGTTGAAGGCGGTGGCCATTTCGCCGACCTCGTCCCGGCTGTTGGATTCGACGCTGACGTTGATGTCGCCCTCCGCGAGGATTTTGGCCGCGTCCACCATTCTCCGGATCGGTTTGGCGATGAGTGTCGCGATATAGAGCGTCAGCAGAACCGCCAACAGCGCGGACAGGACGACGAGGCCGACGATGAGCACCGTGAGGGTGTTGTTCAGGGCCTTGTTGGCGGCGTTGTCGGCTTTGGCTTCCGCGATGATTTCATCCGACAGTTCGTCGAGAAGCACCTGAAGGTTCATCGCGGCCTCCTTGCCCTCCTCCAACGCGACCATGGCCCGGGGGACATCGACGCCCGCGTAGGCTATAAGTTCCTGTTTGATGGCGTTATATGTGGTGCGGTATGACGTCTCAAAGGCGTTGAACGTATTCGCCTGGGCGGGTATGGACTTGGAAATGGTGCCCAACAGGGCCACCTGCTCGTCCACAATGGCCTCCACCGCGACGAGATCGGACTTTAGCGACGCCAATTTGGTGGGGTCGTCGTACATCACGAGGTCTCGGGTGATGACCCGCTGCCGTTGGAAGGCGTTATAGATGTTTCCCACGTAGTACAAAGCCAGGCTGTCTTTTTCGTAGAGGGTCTGGGTGCTGTCGGACATGTTGGACAGACCAACAAGGCCCACGACGCCTACGATGAGGAGCAAAATAAATATGATGGCGAACCCGGTGATGAGCTTCATGCGAATGGTCATGTTTTTCATAAGAAATTCTCCTTTGCGGCTTTGGTTTGAAGAAATAAGCAATCCTAAGTTGTCCGGGGGAAGAGGCCTATCCAAGGTATCGTAATTTTTAGCGGAAAATAATAGGCCAATCTAAAAAAATGTCTTTCGAGGGCGCAAACACACAAGGGACACAACATCAAAGAGCGGGAAGACGCGTCCGCGACGCGTCTTCCCGCTCTTTGGCCCCGAGGGCTTGTCAACCCGTGAACACGGGGGTTTTTATTTCACTTTGTCCATGTGGGCGATGAGGTCGATGACCTTGTTGGAATAGCCCCACTCGTTGTCGTACCAGGACACCAGCTTGACGAAGGTGTCGGTCAGGGCGATGCCGGCCTTGGCGTCGAAGATGGAGGTGCGGGCGTCGCCGATGAAGTCGGAGGAGACGACGGCGTCCTCGGTGTAACCCAGGATGCCCTTCAGGGGACCTTCCGAGGCCGCCTTGATGACCGCGCAGATTTCCTCGTACTTGGCCGGTTTCTTCAGGTTGACGGTGAGATCAACCACCGAGACGTCGAGGGTGGGCACACGCATGGACATGCCGGTCAGCTTGCCGTTGAGTTCGGGGATGACCTTGCCCACCGCCTTGGCCGCGCCCGTGGAGGAGGGGATGATGTTGCCCGCCGCCGCACGGCCGCCGCGCCAGTCCTTCTTGGAGGCGCCGTCCACCGTCAGCTGGGTGGCGGTGGTGGCGTGAACGGTGGTCATCAGGCCGTCGGCGATGCCGAAGGCGTCGTTGACCACTTTGGCCAGGGGGGCCAAGCAGTTGGTGGTGCAGGAGGCGTTGGAGACGAAGTTCATGTCCGGGGTATACTTGTCCAGGTTGACGCCGCAGACGAACATGGGGGTGTCATCTTTGGAGGGGCCGGTGTAGACGACCTTCTTGGCGCCCGCGTCCAAATGGGCCTGGGCCTTGTCTTTGGAGTGGAAGATGCCGGTGGCGTCCACCACGTACTCCACGCCGATTTTGCCCCAGGGGATGTCGGCCGGGTTTTTCTCGGCGTAGAAGTTGATCTTCTTGCCGTTTACCGTGATGGAGCTGTCATCGTAGGACACCTCGCCGTCGAACCGGCCATGCACCGTGTCGTACCGGAGCATATAGGCCATATAGTCCGGGGACATAAAGGGGTCGTTGATGCCGAGAAACGTCACGTTGGGATTGTTCAGGCCCGCCCGAAACACCAGACGGCCGATGCGGCCGAAACCGTTGATCCCGATTTTAATGCTCATGAGTCATGTTTCCTCCCTGTCGGAGCCGCTCGAAGACGGCTCTCAAAATTCGGCTTTTATTATATACCACAAAAAGGTGGAACACAAGGGTTTTTTCAGAAATTGACAAATTTTTCACAGGCGGCGGGGTGTGGGGGCGGGTTTCAACCGACCGTTCAGAGAACATCCCGGCCTTTGCGAGGGGCCAATGAAGAATGAAACATTAAAAAATTTGGTATCGCGCCGCGCAGCGGCTCCACAATTTTTCATTTTTCATTTTTCATTTCTAATGCTTCATTTCTAATTCTTCAAGTCTCTGCGGGGACGCGGCCCCTTGCGTCTTCCCGTCTGCTCATGATATACTGAAGAAAAACATCCGCCGTAGGGCGGGAAGGGGCGGCTCCGCATGAGGCACTTCATCGATTTTTCCGACTTGACCATGCCCGAATGGGAGGAGCTGTACCGCCGCTGCGAGGACATCCTGGCCCATCCGGAGGACTACCGGGATGTAGCCCGGGGGCGGGCGATGGGTTCGCTGTTTTACGAGCCGTCCACCCGGACGAGCTTTTCCTTTCAGGCGGCCATGCTGCGGCTGGGGGGCGGGGTGTTCGCTATGAGCGACCCCGGGGTCACCTCGGTGGCCAAGGGGGAGAGCCTCAAGGACACGGTCATCATGTGCTCGGGCTACGCCGACGTCATCGTCATCCGGCATCCCGGCGAGGGCGCGGCGCTGGCCGCTTCCCGCTATTCCCGCGTCCCGGTGGTCAACGCCGGGGACGGCGGGCATCTGCACCCCACCCAGACGCTCACCGACCTGGCCGCCATCTCCCGGCTGCGAGGGCATGTGCCCGGTCTGCGCATCGGCTTTTGCGGCGACCTCAAGCACGGGCGCACCGTACATTCCCTCATCCGCGCCCTGTCCGCCTTTCCGGGCTGCTCCTTTTTCCTCATCTCCCCCCGGGAGCTGGCCATTCCGGGCTACCTGCGGGATTTCCTGGGGCGGAGCGGTCAGCGGTACGCGGAGGTGACAAGCCTGGAGGACACGCTGCCCGAATTGGACGCGCTGTACATGACCCGGGTTCAGCGGGAGCGTTTCGCCGATCCGGCGGAATACGAGCGACACAAGGGCGTCTATGTTCTCACGGGGGACAAGCTCCGGGCCGCCCGGCGGGAGCTGCTCATCCTGCACCCTCTGCCCCGGGTGGACGAAATCAGCCCGGAGGTGGACGGCGACCCCCGGGCGGCTTACTTTGAGCAGGCCCGCTTGGGGATGTACATCCGCATGGCGCTGCTCATGCGCCTGCTGGATCAGCCCCCCAGCCCGCTGCCGCCCCTCACCGGGGAAGGCGGGCCCCGCCTGTGCCGCAACCCCAACTGCATCACCGCCCGGGAGCGCTATCTGCCGGCTTTGGAGGCCCACGGGGCCTGCGCGTACTGCGAACGGCCGTTTGCGCTTTAGGGGTCAACCGCCGTGTTTCGTCACTTTACACAAAAATCTCCGTTGCTGATGAATAAAGGTTGCAATTTGACAAACTCTCCTGTATAATACGATACTGTGACACGGGGAGATTGTCGAGACGACAAGAAACATCTTCCATATCAAGAAATGTTTGGCAGAGCAAAACTATAAACCGTCGTTAATCTCCGTGTATGCACACACCGGGCATACACGCCGTTGTTCGTTTGTCGTCCACTATCCACTGTCTTACAGAGGAGGGGATCATGCGTGAAACCCGCTTTGCGCGGAACGCTTTGCGCGTCGGCCGGTCTGTTGGTGGGCGCCGTCGCCGTATGGCTGCTCTTTTGTACGGGGGCGGTAAAGGCTCCCGGCGGCGCGTCCAATCCGCCCGCCGGGGCGGCCGAAACGGGGGCGGGTTCCCCCTTGTACGCCGCGCTGGAAGTCGCGGAATGTCTGCGGGCGGACGATTTCGCGGCCTTGGCCGCTTGGGTTCACCCCCAAAAAGGCGTGCTGTTTACGCCCTATTCCACGGTGGAGTTTGACAAAAACCTCTCCTTTACCGACAGGGAGGTGGCGCTCTTCGCCCACGACAAGACAACCTATCTCTGGGGTGTGACCGACGGAGAGGGCAAACCGATTCAGCTGACGCCTTTGGAGTATGTCCGCCGCTATGTGAGCGACCGGGATTACGCTTGCGCGCCGCTGGCCGCCGTGGGCAGTGTTCTCAAACAGGGCAACAGCGTGGAAAATGTGGCCGAGGCCTTCTCCAGCGGCATTTTTGTGGAACTGCACATTCCCCAAGTGGATCCCAAGCTGGAAGGCCTGGACTGGAGCAGCCTGAAGATCGTTTTTGAGGAATACGAGGGGCAGCTCAAGGTGATCGCCCTCATTCACAGCCAACAGACCGTGTAATCCAGGCGGCGGGGTTTAAAGCCCTGCGCCCCTGTTTTACAAAAGACATAACAAAGGGACCGGGTGAGCTGGGGTCACCCGGTCCCTCCGCTATGATACCCTCCATATGCCATGTCAGATGTTGGAGGTCACCTGGCACGACGGAGTGAGACATAGGCGTCTTATTTATGGGGGCGCTTCCCCCACGCTGGCATTAAATTGTCAATTGACAAGGGATAATTGACAATTGCGGGCGGCGATTTGCGGGGAGCCGTCGAGCGCCAACGCCCTTCTTTGGGGGATTGTCGGCGCTGACTTGTATGATACAGATGGGAGCTCTGGACGATGGAGGGGAGACCCGTCGCGACCGGTCTTTGTTCCTGCCGGGCGAGCCTCCCCCCCACTGCCAAAGGAGGTGACCTCAAACCCATCGTCCAATCAATAGGGGATGCGAAAAAGGGGTGAGATATAGTAGCAGGTCTTGTATCTTGCTTGTAATCTTATTTTAGCGTGTTCTTCTGGAAAATGCTACTACCTAACCGGGTAGTTTTGCTGTTTTGGGGTTCTTTTTATCCTACCTAAAACATATGGTTTTCCCCCAAAAAAAGGGATAGGGGACGGGTAGGGAAATTGTGTCGAGCCCCTCTGGCGCGGGGCTGTCGCCCGCGCGACGGCGGGGCGGGCGGTTCGGTGTTGAGTTTTGACGGGAAATGCTGTATACTGGGGGCACTGAAAACGGAACCGGTTCGGCGTGTCACCAAAAGGGGGAGAGCCTGTTGGATTTATTTGAAACCAAGCTGGACGGACGGCTGGTCTATCAGGGGCGGATTGTCAATGTGCGGGAGGACCGCGTCCGCCTGCCCGACGGGCGGGTGGCCGCCCGGGAGGTGGTGGAGCATTCCGGCGGCGTGGGCATTGTGGCCCTGACCGACGAAGGGGATGTCCTCATGGTGCGGCAGTTTCGCTATCCCATGGGGGAGATCGTCCGGGAAATCCCGGCCGGCAAGCTGGAGCCCGGGGAAGACCCCGCCGCCTGCGCCGCCCGGGAGCTGCGGGAGGAGACCGGGTACACTTGCGCCCGGCTGGATTCTCTCGGCGTCACCTATCCCTCCCCCGGGTGCTACGGGGAAAAGCTCTATCTGTTTTTGGCCCGGACGCTGACCTATGTGGGGCAAGCGCTGGACGACCAGGAGTTTTTGGTCGTAGAATCCCTGCCCCTGGACGCGCTGGTCGCCCAAATCATGTCCGGGGAGATCAAGGACGGTAAGACCATCATCGGCGTACTGAAGGCGCGATGGCAATTGACGATTGACGATTGACAACGGCCGGGGGAGGTTTTTTGTGGGTAAGACGATTTTGATTGTTGAGGATGAACAGGCCATATCGGATATTTTGGCCTTTAATTTGGTGCGGGCGGGGTACGAGACCCTGTCGGCGACCGACGGGCAGACCGGGCTGGACATGGCCCGGGCGTACAACCCGGATCTGATCCTGCTGGACATCATGCTGCCCGTGCTGGACGGTTTTTCGCTCTGCCGCCGCCTCCGGGAGGAGGGCAGCGCCGTGCCGGTTCTCATGCTCACCGCCCGGGAGGACGAGGCGGACAAGGTGCTCGGCCTGGAGCTGGGGGCCGACGACTACATAACCAAGCCCTTCTCCATGCGGGAGCTGCTGGCCCGGGTGGGCGCCAACATCCGTCGGGCCGCCGCCGACGAGCAGGCCCCGTCCGCCTCCCGTCCCGCCGCCGAAACCGAATTCCTGACCGCCGGACCGCTGACCCTCAGCCCCAGCGGCATGGAGGTGCGCAAGCGCGGCGCGCTCTTGGCCCTGTCTCAGCGGGAGTATGACCTGCTGCTGTTTTTCATGCGGCGCCCGGGCAACGTGTTCTCCCGGGAGGAGCTGATGCGGGACGTTTGGAACTACGAATATTACGGCGACCTGCGCACGGTGGACGTGACCATCCGCCGCCTGCGGGAAAAAATCGAGGACAGCCCCGGAAACCCCACTCTCCTGCTCACCAAACGGGGCACGGGGTATCTGTTCGCGGGGGGCTGACATCGGCTCCGGGGGAACGGACACGGCTACAAAATCGACGGTTGGGAAGGGGGCGGCGCGCGTCCATGTTCCGAAGTCTGCGCACCCGTTTGGTGCTCTTCATGACCCTGCTCATCGTGCTGATGATGGCGGCGGTGGGGGTCTTTTTGGCCCGCAGCGTCTCCAGCTATCAGTTGGACGCCTTTGCCCGGCAGATGAGCGACGCCTTTTCCAACCGGCGGGATTTTGTGGACGACCTGCGTGCCGCCGCCGACGCCGAAAATCCCCCCGCCGCCCTCAAGGAGATTCTCCGGGCCTATTCAGGCCTGCTGGGGGTGGACATGGCCCAGCGCAACTATTACATCCTGGACGCCCGCACCGGGGCCTTCCTGGCCGGTTCTGACGATGTAAAGGGCAAGGCCCTTACGCTGACCCCGGCCATTTTGACCGCCCTGGGCGGCGCGGACGGCGCGGGGGAGCCGAAGCCGGACTTCTCCCGCCGGGTGGGCGACCCCTACATGGACGCCGCCGTCCCCATCAAGGGCAACGGGGACACCTATATCATCTACATCCGGGACACCAAGGAGAGCCTGCAAACCTTGATCTCCCAATTGTTTGTCATCATTTTGGAGGCGCTGGCCGTGGGGGTGGCGCTCGCCCTGTTGCTGTCCTTGGTGCTGTCCAAGGCCATCACCAACCCCTTGGAACGGCTGACCCACAGCGCCCTGCGGCTGGCCGAGGGGCATTTTGACGAGGGGCTGGCCGTCCAGAGCGGCGACGAGATCGGCGTGCTGACCCGCACCTTCAACGACATGGCCCAGGAACTGCGACGGACGCTGGAAGAGGTGGGCGCCGAGCGGGACAAGTTGGGCACGCTGTTTTTGCACATGACGGACGGCGTGGCCTCCTTCGGCCGGGACGGCGCGCCCATACAGGCCAACCCCGCCGCCGAACGGCTGCTGGGCCGCCCCTTTGAACAGATTGTTTCCTACGGCGAGGTTCTGGGGGCGGTGGCCCCCCTGACCGACGTTCTGGCCCTGAAGGAGCCGCGCTACCTGCAAAAGGACTGGGAGACGGGAGGGCGCAGTTTGCTTGTCTCCCTGGCCCCCTTCGGCGGCACTCCGGCCGAGGGGGTCATGGCGGTGCTGCACGATGTGACCCGGCAGCGCCGGTTGGACGACCTGCGCCGGGAGTTTGTCTCCAACGTCTCCCACGAGCTGCGCACCCCTCTGACCAACATCCGCAGCTACGCCGAAACCCTGCACGACGCCGAGGATCTCCCCCCCGAGCAGGCCCGCTCCTTCTCCCAGGTCATCCTCAACGAGGCCGAACGCATGAACCGCATCGTGCGCGACCTGCTCACCCTGTCCCGGTTTGACTACGGCAAAATGGACTGGCATGTGACCACCTTCCCCCTGGCGGCCATGCTGGGCTCCATCTATGAGGCCATGCTGCTGGAGGCCCGGCGGCAGGGCCACACCCTGACGCTGTACACCGGGGAGACCCCCATCGTCCTGTCCGGCGACCGGGAGCGGCTGGAGCAGGTTGTGGCCAACATCCTCTCCAACGCCATCAAATACACCCCGTCGGGGGGGCAAATCGCCCTGGCCGCCCGGCAGGAGGGGGACATCGCCGTCGTCACCGTCACCGACACCGGCATCGGCATCCCCGAAGAGGACATGCCCCGCCTGTTTGAACGGTTTTACCGGGTGGACAAAGCCCGCTCCCGCCGCCTGGGCGGCACCGGCCTGGGCCTGGCCATCGCCCGGGAGATTGTGGAGGGCCACCGGGGGGACATCAAAATCGAAAGCCGACTGGGGCACGGCACCGTCGTCACGGTCACCCTGCCCCTGGGGGACGCGCCATGAAACCGGCGGAAGGGATCAAGACGCTGGTTCTCACGCTGCTGTTCCTGTCCCTGTTGGGCCTGACCGGCCTGATCTGGCTGGACGACCTTCAGCCCGGCGGCGAGGCGCTTCAGGGGCCGTTGGACGCCGCCGCCCGGGCGTTGGGCCTGCGGCCCGCCGCGGCGGAAGGGCTGCCCGCCGTCCCCGAGACCAGTTACACCGAAGCCGCCCGCCCCCTGCGTCTGGTGCTGACCACCGAGCGGATTCATTGGCGGGCCTGGGAGGGCGCGGCGGCCGACGGCCTCTACGACCGGGCGCGGGAACAGCTGGGGGAGGCCCTGGGTTCGGCCGGTATGCCCGCCCGGCGTTCGGC
>JAITQI010000007.1 GCA_031289065.1 Oscillospiraceae bacterium | reverse complement strand
CGGGGGATTTGCCGGTGGGGCCCCGGGGGTTGCTGGAGAACCTTTTGCGGATGCTGCCCTTTGTGGGGGTTGGGTACAAAACCACGATGGGCATGGGGGCGGCTGAGGTTTTGTTTGGGTTGTACAAACGGGCCGATTAGGTTTCAGGGAAAGGTATTTGGGGCCTCAAAAACGGCATACCTTTCCGGAATATAATTCGCCGATGACGGAACGGGAAAGTATTGAAAAAAGGGGGTTTACTTTTTTGGAAGCGCGTGGTAAAATAGGCTTGCGCCAAAAAACTTGGCGTTTGGCCAAATTTCAAAAATACCTTTACATGAAATGCATGGTAAACCCCTTGTGCCGCAAGGGCAAAAGATGGCCAGCGTCAGAATCCTTCCCGCCCCCTTCGGGGGATTGAGACATGTTCAATTAGGAATGCTATTATACGTATTAGCATTCCGTCAGAATCCTTCCCGCCCCCTTCGGGGGATTGAGACAAGTCATATTCATCTGCTTTCCTCCAATTCCCCCAAAAGGTCAGAATCCTTCCCGCCCCCTTCGGGGGATTGAGACGCCCTTGCTTCGGCGTATCCCTCGACGCGTATCGAGGGATGTCAGAATCCTTCCCGCCCCCTTCGGGGGATTGAGACCGACCCCACGAGCGGGAACCGCTCGCGATTGCAAAGTCAGAATCCTTCCCGCCCCCTTCGGGGGATTGAGACCGAAGACACGACGGGCTTTCCATGAGTGTACCGCCAGCGTCAGAATCCTTCCCGCCCCCTTCGGGGGGCAAAACAAAAAAGCCTCCGCCATAGGCGGAAGCTTTTTTGTTTGCGCGATTTTGATTATGCCATCAAATACGCGTGAATCTTGCCAAGACGCTCCATCGAGTATGTCTTCAAATCCCCGCGCAAAAACCGGCAGTAGGCGCTTCGGTTTAAGCCCAAATCCTTGCAGACGTGATAACTCGTCACGCCCGACGCACGTTGGCGCGCGAGGAAGGTTTCCCGATAGCCGTCCTTGATTTTATTGACCGTGCCGGACAGATCGCGCGCGGAAAGATAGCTGCGGTAGACCTTTTGAAAGCTGTCCGGACAGTCCGCGTCGTGCGCCAACTCGTCCCTCAGCGCGCCGGGGTCTGGGTGCTGCCGCAGGAACGCGGAAAAAGTCTCAAACACGCTTGAGCCGACGAATTGGCGCAACGCCGTGATCGCGTCCTTGTTGAAATACGCAAACAACACGAGCGGAGCCAGCAAGCGTGGATTTCGGTCATCGCACTCCTCCGCCAGCTTGCGAAGGCTGTTTGTGCGCTGATAGGAAAGCCCGTTGACGTATTTCGTCAAAAAGCCTTGAAACGTGAGGTGATTCACGGCTTGCACCCCTTTACATACTCGTCGTACAGCCCTTCGAATTCTTGAACCTGCCTGGAAGACAGCAGCGATTGCTTTACCTCGTCAGCCAACGCGTCAAGCAAAGCCCAGTCTATATTTTGGGCAACTTCACCGGAAAAGATATCAAATTTATCCTGCCGTCTTCCGGCGGCAATCTTGGAAATCACCAAGTCCTCTAGCGAAAGCGTATAAAAATCGACCGATTTTGTATCCAGCGGAACGGGTTTGACCCGTGCCAAATAATCATCGGCAAAGCTGTCGAAATAGGCGCGGACAATTGAATTCATATCGAGGCCGGACATAATACCTTGAAGCGCTGAGGGGAGATTGTGTATGATCACGTCGATGTCATGCGTCGCGCGCCCATTGTATCCCAAGAGCAGAAACGCGCAGCCGCCGACAATCACGCAGGAATAGCGGTCTCCCGCGTGCGGCGACAACCCGAATACTGCATTGTCCAACAAACGCAGTCGTTTTATCAGCTCTTCCCTGTCCATTGCGCACCGCCTTTTTGATAGTGTACCTGAATACAAAAATAATTATACCATTAAAATATACGATTGTCAAACGCAAATTTCCGCGCTCACTAAGCGCCCATGTCATCGCAAACCGCAATCCTATGTACAAAGCCCCGCCACATACCGCACCGGCCGCGTATGCTCCGTCGCCACCCGGCTGGCCCGCTCAAATCTCATGGTTCGTACGGTACACATTTTTTTGACCATCTGGCCGCCGATGGAACCGGCCTGTTTGGAGGTCAGGTCTCCGTTATAACCCTGCTTCAGGCTGACGCCGACTTCGCCGGCGGCTTCGACCTTGAAGCGGTTGAGGGCTTCTTTGGCGTTGGGCACGAGACTCTTGTTAGCCATGATAGACATCTCCTTAGTTCGTTCAAGCGTTTTTGGTGGATAGGGGATTTGCGTGTTCATAGTTTGACCTCATCTTCCGGCATTATGCGATCAATGTTTCCCAAAAACGATAAAATTGTCCGTCTTTTTGACAGATTGGCCGGGGCACAGCGCAATCCCCGCTTCTTCAGAAAACCTTCAGATTTTCACGGCCCGGGTTTTCAGATTTGTGCCGTATACTGAGAGTATCGGGCAGAACAAAGAGGGGGATATGGTATAATGGTTACACAGGAAAGGGGGCGGCCGGATGAAAATTTTGGTCTGCGACGACGATCGGGAGATCGCGGCGGCGGTGGAGGTCTATTTGCGCTCGGCGGGCTATGAGGTTGTCAAGGCGTACGACGGGCTGGAGGCGCTGGCCCTGCTGGCAGGGGGCGGCGTTCACCTCGTTTTGATGGACATTATGATGCCCCGCATGGACGGCGTGTCCGCCATGCTCAAAATCCGCGCCCAGGACAACATCCCCATCATCCTGCTGTCGGCCAAGTCGGAGGACACCGACAAGATTTTGGGCCTGCAAATGGGGGCCGACGACTATATCACAAAGCCTTTCAATCCCTTGGAGCTGCTGGCCCGTGTCAAGTCCCAGCTGCGGCGGTACACCGAGCTGGGCGGTTCGGCGGAGCAGACCGGCGTGTACAAAACCGGCGGGCTGACGGTGGACGACGCCCGCAAGGCGGTGGAGGTGGACGGGGAAGACGTCCGCCTGACGCCGGTGCAGTACAAGATTTTGCTCTACCTGATCCAAAACAAGGGCCGGGTGTTCTCTATCAATCAGATTTATGAGGCGGTCTGGAACGAGAACGCCTACAACGCCGACAACACGGTGGCGGTGCACATCCGCAACATCCGGGAGAAAATCGAAATCAATCCCAAGGAGCCAAAATATTTAAAGGTGGTGTGGGGCATTGGCTACAAAGTGGAAAAGCTATAGCGTCAAGGCGGTCGCCTTCGCGCTTGCGGCGGCCGCGGCTTGCGGCATGGGTCTGCTCTTGCACGGCATGTCGTCCGAGTCGCTTTCCCTGTTCGACGAGCTGGACGCGCCCTCTTACGAAGAGAGCGACCGGTTCCGGCAGGAGCGCTGGCAGTTGGAGACACACATGCAAATCCTCGTGCGCTACGGCAGCGAGGAAGACATCCTCGCCGGGGCGTTTGTCACCGAAGAGCAGATCGCAGAGAGGACGCAGTTCCTGTTCTATGAGTACCACGGCCAGATTTACAACCTGTTGCAAAGCCCAATAAGGCCGACGGTGACGGCGCCGGAACCCGCGACGCCGTCGGGCCCGCCGCACCCCCTCCCGGGGTGGGGACCCTACGCGAGCGCCGAGGAATGGGAGGTTTTCCAGACCTATTTTCAGAGCGCGATTCAGAACATCCCCCAGGACATCATTCTCGACCAGCGCACCCAATTTCTCCAGGCCGACGCCTATATGGAGGCCTGGAAAAACGGCGTGTATTACATCAAAACGGGGGCGCATGTTTACGCCAACAGCGACCTGGATTACGACGGCATCCGGCAGGCCGGGGGGGCGCTGTACGTCTTCCTCCCGAACCTCTCCGATCCGTACAACGGCATCTACACAGACGGCGGGGAGGCCCCGGTCATCGACGGGGACACAGACGCCTTCGGGGTGTTCGCCTATACCGACGTCTATCTGCGGGTGCGGAGCGAAAACTTCCTCGCCCTCCAGCGGGAGCTCACCGTGGGTCTCTACTGGGGACTGCTGTATATCGCCCTCTTCCTGCTGGGTTTTGGCTATCTTCTCTTCACCGCCGGGGCACGGCCCGTCTCCTCGGGGACAGGGCGGACACCCCTGATTGACCGGCTGTACAGCGAGTTTTTGCTGGGGCTTATGGGCCTGTCGCTGTACGGGGGGCTGGCCTGTCTGGTGCTGATCCTCACGAAGCCCCTCGTTTGGTTGAGTTGGCCGGTCATTCTGGCGCTGTGGGTTTTCGCGGCGGCGAGCTTTACCGCCTTGTCGGCGGCGCTGGTGGGGCGCCTCAAGGCGCGGGCCCTGTGGCGGCGCTCCCTGTCGGTGGCGCTGTTGCTGTGGCTGTCCCGCCCCTTTCGGAAGCTCTATGACAAGCGGACGCCCATGGTCAAAGCGGCGCTGGCCGTCGTCGGGCTGGGGCTGCTGTCGGCCGTCCCTTACGGCGCGCTGGCGGCCATTCCGTTGTCCATCTGGCTGATTTGGCGGCAGATCGGGGGCTTCCAGACGCTCAAGGACGGCGTCGCCCGGGTGGCCGGGGGCGCGTACGGCCAGCCCATCCCGGTGGAGGGCACCGGGGAACTGGCCCGCCTGTCGGCCCAAATCAGCGGCATCGCCGCCGGGCTGGGGCAGGAGGTGGAGCGCCGCCTCAAAAGCGAACGCCTGAAAACCGAGCTCATCGTCAACGTCTCCCACGACCTCAGAACCCCGCTGACCTCGGTGATCACCTACGCCGATCTGTTGGCGCGGGAGGAGATGCCCAGCGAGGACGCACGGCAATATGTGGGGATCATCGCCCAGAAGGCGGGCCGCCTGAAGAACCTGGCCGACGACCTGTTTGAGGCGGCCAAGGCGGCCAGCGGCAGCGTGGCGGTGAACTGGGCGGATGTTGACTTGGGGGCGCTGGTCACGCAGGGGCTGGGGGAGCTGGACGACAAGATCAAGGCGTCCGGGTTGGACTTCCGGGTGCGTCTGCCCGAAACACCGGTTGTGGCGCGGGCGGACGGGCGGTTGCTGTGGCGGGTGCTGGAAAACCTGCTGTCCAACGTGTTCAAGTATTCGATGCCCCAATCCCGGGTGTATATCGACGTGTTCGCGGAGGGGCCGCGGGCCTGGGTGGAGGTCAAGAACGTCTCGGCCTACGAGCTCAATATGCCCGCCGACGAGTTGGCGGAGCGGTTTACCCGGGGGGACGCCTCCCGGCACAGCGAGGGCAGCGGTTTGGGGCTGGACATCGCCCGGTCGCTGATGCGCTGCCAGCAGGGGGAACTCCTACTGCAAATCGACGGGGATCTGTTCAAGGCCCGACTGTGGGCGGCCCGGGCGGGCGCGGCGTGATTTTGTCTTGCCTTTTTGCCCGGTTTTTGTTACAATACACAGGCGAGTAAGCTAGACAGTCGCGTGCGCACGCCGAAAGGCCGCGCACGAGGAAAGTCCGAGCTCCATAGGGCAAGGATAACGGGTAACGCCCGCCGGAGGCGACTCCAGGAATAGTGCAACAGAAATAGACCGCCGTCAGAAGACAGGGGTCAGAGGTCAGAAGGTAGCACCGCCGCGTCTGATTTCCGGCTTCTGACCTCTGTCTTCTGGTTTGGCAAGGGTGGAAAGGCGAGGTAAGAGCTCACCGGCGCCCGGGAGACCGGGCGGCCCTGTAAACTCTATCCGGAGCAACACCGCTCAGTGGGACACAAAGGCTGGCCCGGCCGTCCCCATAGGTGGCTGGAGCTGTGTGGCAACGCACGGCCTAGATAGATGACTGTCCACGACAGAACTCGGCTTACCGGCTTACTCGCTCCTTTAACATTAAAAACGGGCGGCGTTGCGCCGCCCGTTTTGGGGATTGTACGGTTCCCTAAACCGCATCAGGCCCGCACGATCCCGGCGACGCCGAGGGCTATGACGCACAGGCCGGACAGGGCGAAGGCCAGCCGAGGGCGGCCGGGCATCCGGCGGCCCAGGAAGCCGCCCGCCGCGATGAACAGAAAACTCACCCCGGCGGTGACGAGGGAGGAGGCGGCGGCGGGCAGCGCCAGCGCGGCGGCCCCCGCGCCCAGCCCCATATTGTTCAGGGACAGGGCCCAGGCCAGCAGGAAGGCCTCCTTGGGCTCCACCCGGCCGGAGCGGTCGCGGTCCACCCGGGCGGGGTCGTGAATCATGTCGGCGGATTTCTCCTCTTTTTTGTTGTCGCGCAACGCTTTGAAGATAGAGGCGGCCCCCAGGCCGATGAGCAGCAGGCCGCCCAAGGTCTGGCAGAGGGCGGGGGGCAGTAGCCCAAACAGCCAGCCGCCCGCCGCCATGGCGGCGAAGGTGCCCGCGCCGGTCAGCGCCGCGATGAGGGCGCTGCTCGCCGCCGGAATGCGCACATGCTTCAAGCCGTATGAAAAACCGACGGCCAGGTTGTCGATGTTGGCCGCCAGGGCGAAGGTCAAAACGGACAGCCAGACCATATCCCAAGCACCTCCCGCGTCCCCGTTTTATGCCGTGTCATTCTATGCCGGGGGGCGGGCGGGGGTTCGGGCGTTCGGCGAAGGGATCGAAGCCGACAAAGACGATAAAGGAGGCGCGGGCCTATGCAGCCGCAGTCTTGGGAGGCCTTGGAGGCCGCCTGCGGGGGATGCCGCAAGTGCGCCCTGGCCGACACGCGAACCCATGTGGTGTTCGGCGTGGGCAACCGGCGGGCCGGGGTGATGTTCATCGGCGAAGGCCCCGGCCAGCAGGAGGACGAGACCGGGGTCCCCTTTGTGGGCCGCGCCGGTCAGTTGCTGGACGACATGCTCAAAATCATCGGCCTGGATCGCGACCGGGTCTATATCGCCAACATCGTCAAGTGCCGCCCTCCCAGCAACCGGGATCCCCTGGAGCTGGAACAGGACGCCTGTATCGACTGGTTGCGGGGGCAGGTCGCGCTGGTAAAGCCCAAAATCATCGTCTGCCTGGGACGGATCGCGGCGGCCCGGATCATCAAGCCGGATTTCAAAATCACTCGGGAACACGGGCTGCTGTTCCCCCGGGGCGGCTATCAGCTCATGGCCGCCTATCATCCCTCGTTTTTGCTGCGGGACCCGCGCCGCCGCCCCGAAGCCTTCGACGACCTGAAAATCTTGGAGGCGGCCATCACCCGCTACGCGCCGGAGACCTGGGCGTAGAAGCCCCCCCGTTCCGTTGGGAATACAGCGTTTTTTTAGGCCGCCTCAGGGATATGGGGCGGCTTTTTTATACATAAGTTTCCTTGGTATCCACTTTTTAATGGGAGTAATCTCTTCCGTTCCGCGAAAACATAGTAATGCCTTACAAATCCTTCATGCGGGCGTGATTGTCGGAGCCTGCCGCGCCGCACGCCGCAAACAATACTAAGGAGAATTCATATGAAGAAAAGAGTCTTATCCGTTTTCCTGGCGCTTCTTTTGACGCTGCCCCTCGCGCTTACGGCGTCGGCCTTTACCACACTCAGCTTTATCAAGACCGCCCGGCTGGACACCAACATCACCTTCACCAGAGAAGACTTTGTCAATCGCTTTTACGATCCCGCGCTGACCCTCACCGGGATCCAGATCGTGGACAACCTCCCCAGCGACGCGCTGGGCGTGCTCAAGCTGGGGGACACGCCGGTGGTGCTGGATCAGGTGATTTTGGTGGCCAACCTGCCCAACCTGGTGTTTGTCCCCAAGAAGGACGCCTTCGGCTACACCGACTTCAAGTATAAGGGCGTCACAGGCAACACCGACGCCGACGAGGCCGCCGACCCCTCCACCGTGACGCTGGTCATCGAGGACATTCTGCCGGTCACCAAGGACCTCTCCTTTTCCACGGGGCGGAACGTGCCCCTGTCGGCCAACCTGTCGGCCACCGATGAGAAGGGCCGGGAGCTGACCTATATCATCGTGGACGCCCCCACCCACGGCGACATCACCAAGGCCCCCGGGGCGGACGATCCCGGCTTCACCTACACCCCGGAAAGCGACTATATCGGCGTGGACACCTTCACCTACCGGGCGACCGCCGCCGCCGGGGCGAAAATCTCCAACCTGTCCACCGTCACCATCTATGTGGGCGGCGCGCCCACCGCCGACAACATGACGGTCGTCGCGGAGCGCAACGTCCCCAAGGACATCACCCTCAAGGGGGCCGACCCCCAAAACCGCACCATGACCTACGTCATCGTGACCCAGCCCAAGAACGGCGTGCTGGCGCAAAAGTCGGGGGCCGTCTGGACGTACACGCCCACCAAAAACTACCTGGGCGCGGACAGCTTCACCTATAAAGTCACCGTCAACGGCGGCGCGGTGAGCTCCAACACGGCCACGGTCACCATCGACGTGCGCAAATATGAGATCGAGCCCATGGCTTACGCCGATATGACCAACCACTGGGGGGCCACCTCCGCCGGCAGCCTGGGCACCCTCGGGTTTATCGTAGGGGAACGGGTCACCTACGCCGTGGAGGGCGGCACCGCGACCAAATATTATTTCGGGCCGGAAAGGCCGGTCACCCGGGGCGAGTTCATCCTCTGGCTGACCGCCGCGCTGCGCATCCACCCGGATACCAGCATGGTCTCCCCCTTCTATGACGATGTGCCCGCCTGGCTGCTCGGCCCGTCCAACGCCGCTTACAAGGCCGGTATTATCATGGGCGAGATGGTAGGCTCCCGGCGCTATCTCAATCAGAGCGAACGCCTCACCCGCTTGGAAGCCGTCGTCATGATCGACCGGGCCATGGATCTGACCTCCAAGACGTCCACCGTCCCCGACTTCGCCGACTGGGGCGCCGTCCCCGACTGGGGCCGTCAGGCGGTCAAGAACCTCCACGACTACGGCATTGTGGTGGGCGACGAGAGAAACAACTTCAACCCCTTCCAGGCGCTCACCCGCGCCGAATCCGCCGAGGTGCTGTTTAAGTCCTACAAACAGGCCATTCTGGAAAACAGGTAGGGCATCAAGACGCAGAAGGCCCCCCGTGGATGTATCCATGGGGGGTCTTTTCGCTGGAGCTGGTGACCGGAATCGAACCAGCAACCTGCGCATTACAAGTGCGCTGCTCTGCCATTGAGCCACACCAGCATGACAAAAAGTATACCAAAGAACGGTTGGGGTGTCAAGCGGGGGGCGGTTGCGGGGGAGGGGGTAATTAAGAATGAAAAATTAAAAATTGCGGAGCCGCTGACGCGGCGATTGAATTTATCGCGCCCCGGCGCGATTCCGAAATTCTTAATTCTTAATTTTAAATTCTTAACTATCGAAAGAGGAACCCCGCGCCAAAGCGCGGGGTTCCTCTTTCGATTGACACGCCCGACAAAACCCGCTACAATAGAACACAGGACAGTGGGCGGTTTGCGGG
>JAITQI010000131.1 GCA_031289065.1 Oscillospiraceae bacterium | reverse complement strand
CGGTGTGCGAGCGCATCGAGGTGGAATACGGCGCGCCCATCGTCAACAAGCGGGTGTCGGTCACCCCGGTGGCCCTGCTGCTGGACAGCGTGGACACCGAGGACGCGACCCCGCTGGCCCTGGCGCTGGACAAGGCCGCCCGGGCGGTGGGTGTCAACTTTATCGGCGGCTATTCGGCGCTGGTACACAAGGGGGAGACGGTGGGCGACCGCCGTCTGCTGGACGCCATTCCAGCCGCCTTGGCCGCCACGGAGCGGGTCTGCTCGTCGGTCAACGTGGCCACGACCCGGGCGGGGATCAACATGGACGCCATCGTCAAAATGGGGGACATCATCAAAGAATGCGCCCGGCTGACGGCGGACAGGGACTCCATCGCCTGCGCCAAGCTGGTCGTCTTTTCCAACACTCCGGAGGACAATCCCTTTATGGCCGGGGCCTTCCACGGCGTGGGGGAGGGCGAGTGCGCGGTCAACGTGGGGGTGTCCGGGCCGGGGGCGGTGCGGGCCGCCATCGCCCGGGCGGGGGCCTGCTCCATGACGGAGCTTTCCGAGGTCATCAAAAAAACCGCCTTCAAAATCACCCGGATGGGCCAATTGGTGGCCGCCGAGGCCGCCCGGCGTTTGGGTGCCTCCTTCGGCATCGTGGATTTGTCCCTGGCCCCCACCCCCGCCCGGGGGGATTCGGTGGCCCGGATTTTGGAGGGCATGGGTCTGGAGCGGGTCGGCGCTCACGGCACGACGGCGGCGCTGGCCATGCTCAACGACGCGGTCAAAAAGGGCGGCGTCATGGCTTCCAGCCATGTGGGCGGCCTGTCCGGAGCCTTTATCCCGGTGTCCGAGGACGCGGGCATGGTGGAGGCGGTGGCCCTGGGGGCGTTGACGCTGGAAAAGCTCGAGGCCATGACGGCGGTCTGCTCGGTGGGGCTGGACATGATCGCCCTGCCCGGCGACGTCTCCCCCGCCCTGCTGTCGGCCATCATCGCCGACGAGGTGGCCATCGGGGTGGTCAACAACAAAACCACCGCCGTTCGTCTGATCCCCGCCTTCGGCAAAAAAGAGGGGGATATGGTGAATTTCGGCGGCCTGCTGGGCGGCGCGCCGGTCATGCCGGTCAACCGGTTCGCCCCCGACGCGTTTATCGCCCGTGGAGGACGGATTCCGGCGCCGATTCACTCGCAACGCAACTGACGGCCAATTGACAGTTGACAATGGACATTTGACAATTATGGGGACGGGTTTTTTGTGGTTTGGGCGTAAAAGCCCGGCGGGACGGTTGTCCTGCCGGGCTTTTGGTTTTCTTTTGTGGCTCAGTTGTCCCGGAGCTGGCTGATGTTGATGTGGTCGGCGGTGATGGGGGTGGTGAAGGGGTTGATGGTTTCGTTGATGAGTTTGAGGGCCTCTGTCTGATCGACCAGCACATAGTTTTGCCCCTTGTAATAGGCGCTCGCGTCGCCGGGGAGGGTGTGAAAGGAGATGGCCCCCTCGTCGAGTTTCATGAGCTCCAGGCCGAACCAGGCCATTTGGCCGACGGACAGGTCGGAGCGCAGATGGTCGCTGGCGATTTGGGCGAATTCGTTGACCTTGAAGACGTTTTTCAGCCGTATCGTCTGTTTGAAGACAGCCGTCAAAAATTGCTGCTGCACTTGCACCCGCTTGATGTCGCCCTCTGTGTAGCGCCGAAAGCGGACAAGCTGGATGGCCTTGGCCCCGTCCAGGTGCTGGGGGCCTTTTTTGAGGTTGATGTACAGGTTCTGGGCGGGGTCGTTGTAGTACATGTTCTGGGGCACGTCGAAGTCCACGCCGTCGATGGCGTCGACCAGCTTGACAAAGCCCTTCAGATCGACCACCGCGTAGGCGTCGGGGACGAAGCCAAGGACCGTTTTCAGCTCCGCTCTGAGCTGATCGATTTTGCCGACGCCCCAGGCGGCGTTGATTTTTTTGGTTTCCCGTTTGACCGCCACCTGGGTGTCTCGGGGGATGCTGAGAATTTTTAGGGTGCCGTTTTTGGTGTCCAGCGCGGCCACCATCAGGCTGTCGGTGTGGTAGTCGTCCATGTCGGTGCCGGCCAGGATGATGGTGTACACTCCCTCCCGGCGATCCCCGGCGGTGTCTTCCCCTGGGGCGCGGCTGGGCAGGACGGCGGCCGCGCCGTCTTCCAACAAGCCGGTGTCGATGGGTTCGAGGCCGCCGGACTGGTCGGGCGGGCGGATGCCGCCGCCGGTGAGCTGGAGGTAGGCGGCCAGGCCGACAAAAATGACGCCCAGACAGAGGATACTCAGAAAGAAGACGCGAAGTCCGCGGCGGGGGGCCTTTTTCTCAGCCTTCGGCTGCGGGCCGCTTGTTTGATATTTCATCCGTTTCAGTTCGCCGTTGGGGCGACTCCTTTACGTATTTTGTCCGGGGTAACGGGGGAAACCCGTTACCCGCAAGGTGATTAGGGCCGCTGCGTATCCCACAGGCGGGAGAGGTCCAGATCGTCGGCGTCGCGGGGGGTTCGATAGGGGTTCACGGTCTCGTTGATCAGGGCGAGGGCCTCCTCCTCCCGCACCAGCGCGTAATCCTCGCTGTTGTACAGGTAGCCCGCGTCCACCGGCAGGGTGTAAAAACTGATGTCGTCGGCCGAGAGTTTCATGAGCTCCTGCCCAAACCAAATCATTTCCCCCGTGCCCAAATCGGAACTCAAATTTTCATTGGCGATGTCGATAAATTCGCCCAGTTTGAACAGGTTGCCCAGTTGGAGCGTCTGCTTGGCCACCGCCTTCAAAAACTTCTGCTGCACCTCCATACGGGTGATGTCGGCCATAGCGTATCCGCTGCGGTAGCGCATGAGTTGGATGGCCTTGGCCCCGTCCAGGTGCTGGAAGCCTTTTTGCAGGTGGATGTGCAGGTTTTGCGTGGGGTCGTCATAATTCATGTTCTGGGGCACGTCGAAATCCACGCCGCCGACGGCGTCCACCAGGCGCACAAAGCCCTTAAGGTTGACCACGGCGTAATTGTCCGGCTGGAAGCCGATGACCGTAGCCAGCTCCCGTTTCAGTTCGTCGATGCCGCCCTCGCTCATGGCGCCGTTGATTTTTTTGATCCGACGGGTGACATTGACCTGGGTGTCTCTGGGGATGCTTACGATTTTGAGGGTGCCGTTTGCCACGTCGAGGGCCGCCACCATCAGGGTGTCGGTGTTGGACCCGTATTGGTCCGTGCCCACCAGCAGGACGGTATACACCCCTTCTCGGCGGCCCAGGCGTGTCCACTCGTCCGGCTCCTCGGTGGGGACGACCTCCGGCGTGATGCCGGACGTGGCGGGGGGCGCCAGGGGGGGCGCCGTCTCTGAGGGCAGGTTCTCGTTGGATTCGGGGCCCAGGGTGGGGGGATGAATCAACAGGGCCTGGGCGACAAAAACGCCCCCCGCGAGCAACAGCACGACGGCCAGACCGGCGACAAGCCAGCGCGGCATGTGCAGCCAGGTCTTCCGGGTCCTTTTTCCCTTCCTTAGGCCGGTCTTTTTCGGTTGGCCGCCAAAAAGTTTCATATCGCCGTTCCCTCATCCCGCGACAGGCGGTTTTCCGCACGGAGCAAATACTCACGCGCCTCTATCGTATCCGAACAGATCGGGCGGCCCTTGTCCTGCAGGTGCCGGATGCTGTCCTCCAGGGCGCACCGCAGCGCCGCGTCCAAATTTTCATAACACAGGTTTCGCAGAGCGAACACGCCGGGATGCCGGCGGGTGCTGTCCACGCAGTCGGCCAGGTAGACGACCTTTTCCAACAGGGCCATGCCCGCCCGCCCGGTGGTGTGCCAGCGGACGGCCTGGGCCACCTCTTCGGACAGGCCGAATTCGTGCCGGGCGACCGCCGCGCCGGTCAGGGCGTGAACCAATTTCTCCGCTGTTCCGCCAAAAGACGACACTGTCACTATACCATATGTTTGGCACAATTTCAACTGTTCGCCCCACGATAGCCCTTTGGTGATGTCGTGAACCAGGGCCGCCTGCCGGGCGGCCAGCCGGTCAATCCCCCAGCGCCAGGCCAGCGCGTCGGCCTCCTGTTCCACGCCCAGCACATGCAAGGCCCGGGGCCCCGCCCGGCGGACAGCCTCGGCCCGCAGGGCGTTCAGTTCGGTCAGCATGGGCCGTCACCCGCGTTCTCATCCGTCCTCAGACCTCCGCCCTCTGAAACGCCGTACAGGCCCCGGGCTCGGATGTAGTCGCAAACCGGTTCGGAGAGGTATGCCCGCCCGCCGCCGGTGCGCAGCAGGGCGCGGAGGGTTGTGGAGGAGACGTCCACCGGCGTGTGGGGGATCAGGGCAATGCTGGCACCGAAGCGGTGGGCCAGGAAGGCGGCTTGGGCTTTCAGGGTGGCGTCCTGGCCTTCGGCCCGGGCGAGGACGGCGATGCCGGCCGTGCCCAGGATGTCCTCGGCCCGGCGCCATTCGTGGAGGGTCAGGAACATGTCGGTGCCCATGACAAGGGTCAGCGCGGCCTGGGGGTATGTCTCCCGCAGCCAGTCCAGCGTATCGACGGTGTAGTTTGGCCCCGTTGCGGCCAGTTCCCTGTCCGAGACGCAGGCGTTCGGGAGGGAGGCAAAGGCCAGCTTGGCCAGGGCCAGCCTGTCCGCCGGGGAAGGGGTGCCCTGGGGGAGGGGTTTGTGGGGCGGCGTCCCGGCGGGCATGAGGACGAGCGTATCCAGCGCCAGGGCTTCCCCTGCCCGGCGGGCGGCGGACACGTGCCCCAGGTGGGGCGGGTTGAAGCTCCCGCCGAACAGGCCGACCCGGCGGCCGCTCACGGGAGTTGGAGTCGCTTGTCGGCGGGCAGGGCGGCATTCTCCCGATAGAGCACAAACCGCCGCCCGATAACCTGCACGACCTGGGCGCTCACCGCCTGGGCCAACGCCTGCCCCGCTTCCCGGGCGTTTAAGGGCGCGGTCTCCAGCACACAGCCCTTGACGCACTCCCGGGCGGTCAGGGCGTCGTTGGTCTGCTTGTTCAGGTTGTCGCTCAGGCCTTCCTTGCCCACGTACAGGATGGTCTCCAAGCCGTTGGCCAGCGCCCGCAAATGGGCGCGCTGCTTACTTGTCAAAGGTTTCACGGTTTGCCTCCTTCCACAGACGCAAAAAGGCGGACACCGCCCTGCCCCTGTGGGATATTTGGTTTTTCTCCGCCTCGGACAGCTGGGCCATCGTCCGACCCCGCTGGGGCAGCAGGAAGACCGGGTCGTAGCCGAAGCCGCTTTCCCCTTGGGGGCTTCGGGCGATTTCACCCTCGCAAATCCCCTGGGCGTACAGCTCCCGCCCGTCCGGAAACAGGCAGACCAGGGCACAGACAAACCGGGCGGCCCGACGATCCGCGTCGGCCATCGCCCCCAGGAGCAAGGCGTTGCGCTCGTTGGCGGACAGACCTTCGCCGCCGTACCGGGCCGAGCGGACGCCGGGGGCGCCGCCCAGGGCGTCCACCGCCAGGCCGGAATCGTCGGCCAAGGCGGGCCGTCCGGTCAGGCGCAGGGCTTCGGCGGCCTTGATCCGGGCGTTTTCGTAAAAGGTGTCCCCGGTCTCGGCCGGGTCGAAGGGGCCCCAGTCTCCGGGCAGGCGCAGGGTCACCCCCAAGGGGGCCAGCAGGGTTTGCATTTCCCGGAGCTTGTGGGGGTTTCCGGTGGCGAAAATCAGGTCGGCCATCTCATTCCAACCCCAAAATGGCTTCCACGAAGGGCCTGGGCTCAAAGGGCAGCAGGTCGTCGATCTGTTCGCCCACGCCCACGTATTTGACCGGCAGCTTGAGGGTGTCGGCCACCGCGATGACGATGCCGCCCTTGGCGGTGCCGTCGAGCTTGGTGAGCACCAGGCCGGTGACCTGGGCGGCGGCGGCGAATTCCCGGGCCTGGGCCAGGCCGTTTTGGCCGGTGGTGGCGTCGAGGACCAGCAGGGTTTCCCGGTCGGCGCCGGGCAGTTCCCGGCCCACTACCCGGCTGATTTTGGCGAGTTCATTCATCAAATTCTGTTTGTTGTGGAGGCGCCCGGCGGTGTCGCACAGCACGACGTCCACCCCACGGGCCCGAGCGGCGGACAGGGCGTCAAAGACCACGGCGGCGGGGTCGGCCCCCTCCCGCTGGCGGACGAGCTCCACTCCCGCCCGGTCGGCCCAGACGGACAGCTGGTCGGCGGCGGCGGCCCGGAAGGTGTCCCCGGCGCACAGGAGCACCCGACGGCCTTCGGCGGTAAGCTGGGCGGCCAGCTTGCCCGCGGTGGTGGTTTTGCCCGCCCCGTTGACCCCGATGAGCAGGAGCACCGAGGGGCGGGTGGTCAGCTTCAGGGCGGGGTCGCCCACGGCGAGCATGGCGGTCAGGCTGTCGGCCAGGATGGCCCGGGCGGCCTCCGGCTCTTTGATTCCCTTGGCTTTGCATTCGGCGCGGAGGGCTTCCACCGCACGGGTGGCGGCGTCCACGCCCAAATCGGCCAGGATGAGGGCCTCTTCCAGTTCCTCAAAGAAGGCCCCGTCCGCCCGGGCAAAGCCGGTGAACACGCCCCCCAGGGCCCCTCCCACCGCCTGGCGGGTTTTGGTCAGCCCCTTTTTTACCTTGTCAAAAAAACCCATTTGGTTTCTCCTTTTATGCCAGCGTCATGCCCAGGGACTTTTCGGCGTCCTGGAGGCGGAGGGAGAGGATTTTGGAGACGCCCTCCTCCTGGGTGGTCACGCCGTAAAGGGCCTCGGCGGCCTCCATGGTGCCCCGGCGGTGGGTGACCACGACAAACTGGGTGTCCGTCGCCAAACGGCGCAGATAGGCCGCGTAGCGGGCGACGTTGACGTCGTCCAGGTCGTGATCCACCTCGTCGAGGATGCAGAAGGGGGCCGGGCGCACCTTGAAGATGGCGAAATACAGCGCGATGGCCACCAGGGATTTCTCGCCGCCGGACAGGAGTGTGATGGAGCGCATCCGCTTGCCGGGGGGTTGGGCCCGGATTTCCACACCGCAGCCCAGGGGATCCTCCGGGTCTTCCAGCTCCAGGTGGGCGTCGCCGCCGCCGAAAATTTCTTTGAAGGTCTGGCCGAATTTCTCGTTGATCAGGGCGAATTGGCCCACAAAAATCTCCCGCATCTGCCCGACCAGGCCGTCGATGATGCCCAGCAGATCGTTTTTGGCCTTTTCGGCGTCATCCCGTTGGGAGGTCAGGTACTCGTAGCGTTCGGCGACCCGGCTGTATTCGTCGATGGCCCCGATGTTGGGCGGGCCCAGGGCGGCGATGGCCGATTTGAGCTCCCCCACCCGGCGGTTGGCCTTGGCGGCGCTGTCCATGGGGGTGCGCAGTTCCAGCGCCGTCGTATGGGTCAGCTGATAGTTCTCCCAGAGCTTGTCTATGATGGCCTTTTCCTCGGCCTCGCCGGAGACCTTCTGGGCCTCCAGGCGGGAGCGCTCCCGCTCCAGGCGAAGGTTTTCCTCGTTTTTCTCCCGGGCCTGCCGGTCGGCCTGCACGCGCCGCCCCTCCAGCTCCCGCCGAGCGGCGTACAGGGCCTCCAGGGCCTCTTTGGCCTCTTTGGCCCGCCCGGCCAGGGCGGTCAGCTCCCCTTCTTTGACGCCGATTTGGGCGGAAAGTTCCGCGCTTTTGCGCTCGTAACCGACAAAAGACTCCTCCCGCTGGCTTTGGTCGCCGATGAGCTGCGCCCGCAGGGCGGACAGCTCCTCCGCCGAACGCCGGTCGGATTCCCGTTCGGCCCCCAGGGCGGCGCTTTGGGCGCGGAGGGCGGCGATCTGTTCGGCCAGGGCCGTGCCCTCGGTTTGCAGGCCAGACTGCCCCTGCGACAGGGCGGCGATCTCGTCGGCCAGGCGGGTCAGGCGGGCGTTCTGGCCCTCCTCCGCTATTTGCAGGGTTTGCACCTGTTCGGCGTTTTGGGCCAGACGGGCGGCGATGGCTTCCGTTTCGGCGGCCAAAGTGTCCCGCCCCGCCCGGATGCCGTCCCGCCAGACCGCCTTGTGCTCCCGGGCGGAGCGCAGGGAGAGGGCCTCGTCCTCGGCTTGGCGGCGTTCGGCCAGGGCCACGTCGCAATCGTAGGCCACGGCGGACAGCTCCCGCTCGGCGGCGGATAGCTCCCGGGCCATGGCCTCAAGGGCCTCTCGATTTTCCGCCAATTTTTTCTCCAGGCGCTCGGTCTCGTTCTTGCGGGAGAGGAGGCCGACGCTTTTGCCCACGCTGCCGCCGGTCATGGCTCCGCCGGGCAGGATCACCTGCCCGTCCAGGGTGACGATGCGGAAGCGCTGCCCCCGGCGGCGGGCCAGGCCGATGGCGGCGTCCATGTTTTCCATTACCACGGTGCGCCCCAGGAGGTTGTCTACGATCTCTCGGTATTTGCCGTCAACGGCCACCAAATCGGCGGCGATGCCGGCAAAGCCGGGTTCCCTCTCCAGTCCGTTTTCTTCGAGCATACGGCCCCGGATGGCCGAAAGGGGCAGGAAGGTGGCGCGACCGGCGTCCTGACGGCGCAGGGCTTCGATGGCCGCTTTGGCGTCCTCTTCCCTGTCCACCACGATGTTTTGCAGGGCCGGGCCCAGGGCGATTTCCACCGCCACGGCGCAACGGTCGTCCGCCCGCAACAGGGAGGCCAGGGTGCCGTGGACGCCGCGCAGGGCGCCCCGGGCGCTGTCCTGCAAGACGGATTTGACCGCCCGGGAGTGGCCCTCGTGTTCCCGCTCCATTTCCCGCAGGAGAGCGGTGCGGGAGCGGAGGGCCTCGGTGTCCATGGTGAGCTGGCCATGCCGGGCGCGGAGGGCGTCGACTTTTTTTTGGCGGGAAGCGCGCCGGAGTTCGTAGCCGCCGATGACGTTTTGCAGCCCGTCGAGGCGCTCGGCGCTTTCGGTCAGTTTGGTGTCCAGCTCGGCCAGCTGGCCGTCGGCGTCGGTCAATTCGGCGGCGCGGGCTTCGGCGTCGGCCGCCGCCGTCCGCCGCCGGGCCTCCATCTCACCGGCCGCCGCCGACAGGGAGGAGCGCTCGGCCCGCAGGGCGGATACGGTCTCCTGGGCGTCGGCCTGCCCGGCGCGGAGGGCGTCGAGCCGCTGGGCCCCGCCCCCGGCGCGGTGGCTGATCTCCTCGGCCTGGGCCAGCAGGGCGGCGATCTCGGCGGTGGCCGCGTCGAGCTGGGCGGACAGCTCTTCCATATGGGTCAGGCGGGCTTCGATCTGCCCCTGGAGGCCGCCCTCCCTCTCCTGACCGGCTTCCCGTTCG
>JAITQI010000085.1 GCA_031289065.1 Oscillospiraceae bacterium | reverse complement strand
CGGGGCTCTTTTTCAGTCTGGACATGACCGACTACACCGATTCGGTGCGGGTGGCCTGTTACCTGTCCACCGCCGACGCCAAAGGTCTGGAGGGCGTGACCGCCGGGCAGCGTCTGCGGGTGGGCGGCCGGATGGAATACGACTCCTACGACAAGACCGGGGGGATGGTGTTCCGTCCCACGGGGTTTTCCGCCGTCTCCCGTCCCCAGCGGGAAGACAACGCCCCCCAAGGCCGCCGGACGGAGCTGCATCTGCACACCCGCATGTCCGCCCTGGACGCCACCACCGACGTGGAGGCCGCCGTGCGCACCGCCGCCCGCTGGGGGCATCCGGCCATCGCGGTGACCGACCATGGGGTGCTTCACGCCTTCCCGGACGCCATGAGCGCCCAGAAAAAGGCGGCCAAGGCGGGAACGCCCATCAAGGTTCTCTACGGCTGCGAGGCCTACCTGACCGATCCGGCGCGGCTGCCCGCCGAGGGCAAAAAGGGCCGGACGCCCAGCAATCACATCATCCTGCTGGCCCGCAACCAGACCGGGCTGTTCAACCTCTACAAGCTGGTCTCCCTGGCCCATCTGGAACATTTCAACTACCACCCCAACCTGCCCAAGGATCTCCTGCGGCAATACCGGGAGGGCCTGATCATCGGCTCGGCCTGCGAACGGGGGGAGCTGTTCTCGGCCATCGTGGCCGGCAAGCCGGAGGAGGCGCTGCGCGAGATCGCCGCCTTTTACGATTATCTGGAAATCCAGCCGCTCTGCAACAACGAGTTCATGGTGCGCAACGGCACGGCGCGGGACAGGGAGCAGCTCAAGGATTTCAACCGGGCGATTGTGCGGCTGGGGCGGGCGCTGGGCAAACCGGTGGCCGCCACCGGGGACGTGCACTTTTTGGAGCCGGAGGACGAGGCCTACCGGCGGGTTCTGATGGCCTCCAAGCAGATGTCCGACGCGGACGCGCCCCTGCCGCTGTATTTCAAGACCACCGAGGAGATGCTGGCGGAGTTTTCCTACTTGGGCGAGGAGGAGGCCCGGCGGGTGGTCATCGAGGATCCGGGGGCCATCGCCGCCCTGTGCGAGGAGGTCGTCCCGGTGCGCGCCGGGGAATACTTCCCCAAGATGCCCGGTTCGGCGGAGGAACTGCGGGCCCTGAGCGAACAGCGGGCCGCCGAGCTGTACGGCACGCCGCTGCCCCCCCTGCTGGCCGAGCGCCTGAAAACCGAGTTGGACTCCATCATCGGCAAGGGATACGACATCATTTACATGATCGCCCAGAAGCTGGTGGAGCGGTCGCTGCGGGAGGGGTATTTGGTGGGCTCCCGGGGGTCGGTGGGCTCCTCCATTGTGGCCTATCTGGCCGGGATCACCGAGGTCAACGCCCTGCCGCCGCACTACCGCTGCCCGCAATGCAAGCATTGGGCGTTCCCCGATCCGACCCCCGCCGATTGCGGGGCCGACATGCCGGACGGGGTCTGCCCGGCCTGCGGGACGACCTATATTAAGGACGGGTTCAACATCTCCTTTGCCACCTTCCTGGGCTTTGAGGCCGACAAAAAGCCGGACATCGACCTCAACTTTTCGGGGGACTATCAGGCCCGCGCCCATCAGCACACCATCGAGCTGTTCGGCGAGGGCAAGGTCTTCCGGGCGGGCACCATCGGCACCCTGGCCGAAAAAACCGCCTCCTCCTTCGCCCGGAAATACTTAGAGGAACGGAACCGTCAGCCCACCCACGCCGAGGTGGCCCGGCTGGTGTCGGGCTGCGTGGGGGTCAAGCGCACCACCGGCCAGCATCCGGGGGGGCTGATCATCGTCCCCCACGACCGGGACATCTGCGAGTTCTGCCCGGTGCAACACCCGGCGGACAAGTCGGGGGACATTGTGACCACCCACTTTGACTACCACTCCATCGAGGAAAACCTGTTAAAGCTCGACCTGCTGGGGCACGACGACCCCACCATGATCCGCCGGTTGGAGGATCTGACCGGCCTGGCCGCCCAGGACATCCCCCTGGACGACCCGGACACCATGAGTTTGTTCGTCTCCCCCAAAGCGTTGGGACTCAAGCCGGATTCTGTTCTCGGCGAGAACGGCGCCTGCGCCATCCCGGAATTCGGCACCCAGTTCGTGCGGGGGATGCTGACCGCCGCCAAGCCCTCCACCTTTGACGAACTGATCCGCATTTCCGGCCTGTCCCACGGCACCGACGTCTGGTTGGGCAACGCCGCTGACCTCATCAAGGAGGGCAAGGCCACCCTCAAAGAGGTCATCTGCTGCCGGGACGACATCATGCACTACCTCATCGGCCTGGGCATGGAACGCAAGCTGGCCTTCACCATCATGGAGAGCGTCCGCAAGGGCAAGGGCCTCAAGCCGGAATGGGAGGAGGCCATGTACGAGGCCAACACCCCCGGCTGGTACATCGTGTCCTGCCAGAAGATCAAGTACCTGTTCCCCAAGGCCCACGCGGCGGCCTATGTGATCATGGCCTTCCGCATCGCCTGGTTTAAGGTGCACCGTCCGCTGGCCTTCTACGCCGCCTATTTCAGCATCCGGGCGGTGGCCTTCAACGCCGCCGCCATGACCCACGGGCCGGAGACGGTGAACGCCCGCATGTCCGCCCTGAAAAAGCAGTCGGAGCGCACCGCCGTGGAGGAGGACGAGTTGAACACCCTGGAGGTCTGCTATGAGTTTTACAAGCGGGGCTTCACCTTCCAGCCCATGGACGTGCATGTGTCCGACGCCACGCGGTTCACAGTGGAGGACGGCGCCCTGCGCCCCCCCTTCGTCTCCCTGCCCGGCTTGGGGGAGACCGCCGCCTACGATATCCAGCGGGAACGGGAGACCGACCGCTTCGTCTCGGTGGAAGACCTGACCGCCCGCTGCGGGAAGGTGTCCAAAACCCATGTGCAGCAGCTTTTGGACGAAGGAGCGTTCGGGGATTTGCCCCTGAGCACCCAAATGAATTTGTTTTGAGAGCGAGAATATGAAAAAGTCAACCTGAAAGTGAAAGTAAATTTCATTTTCAGGTTGACTTTTTGTGCGCCGAGGGGTATATTGGAAATGGTTATCAGATTCGTTTTTGTAAGGAGACTTTTTTCATGCATCGACCGACGAGTTATCACACCCGGCAAGGTGAGGCCATTCTGGCCTATCTGGCCTCTCTGGAGGGCGGGCATGTGACGGTGGAGCAGATCGCGGCGCATCTCGACGGGCAGGGCGCGGGGGTCGGTGTGACCACCATCTACCGGCATTTGGACAAGCTGGCGGCCGACGGACGGGTGCGCCGGTACACGCTGGACGGGGCGGCCGGCTCCTGTTACCAATACGTGGACGATTGGACCCCCTGCCGGGAGCATTTCCACCTGAAGTGCGAAGCCTGCGGCGGGCTGTATCACCTGCGGTGCGACACGCTGGGCGAGTTGGCCGACCATGTGGCCCAAGAACACGGCTTTCAAATCGACCCCATGAAGACCACCTTCTACGGCCTGTGCCGAAACTGCCGGGCGCGGGACGGGGAGGCGGCGACATGAGACAATTTGACGATACACATCCCACGGGCGACCATACGGCGCTGATCACCTGCCGGGGGGCGGCCTTTGCCTACGAGGGGGAGACCGTTGTCAGCGGCCTCAACTTTGAGGTGCGGGCCGGAGACTATCTGTGCGTCGTCGGGGAAAACGGCTCGGGGAAGAGCACCCTCGTCAAGGGCTTGCTGGGGTTAAAGACCCCCCAGAGCGGGCAGGTTCTGTTGGGGGACGGCCTGGGGCAAAACGAGATCGGCTATCTGCCCCAGCAGACCGCCGCGCAGAAGGACTTCCCCGCCAGCGTCTATGAGGTTGTGCTGTCCGGCCGTCTGGGCCGCCGGGGCTTCCGGCCCTTTTACACCCGGGCCGACAGGGCCGCCGCCGAGGAAAACCTGCGCCGGTTGGACGTCCTTTCCCTGCGGCGCAAATGCTACCGGGAGCTGTCCGGCGGGCAGCAGCAGCGGGTGCTGTTGGCGCGGGCGCTGTGCGCCGCCCAACGGGCCCTTCTTCTCGACGAACCGGCCGCCGGGCTGGACCCCGTGGTCACCCGGGAGATGTACCGCCTCATCGAACAGATCAACCGGGAGACCGGGGTCGCCGTCATCATGGTCTCCCACGACGTGCGCAGCGCGGTGGGATACGCCAGCCATATCCTGCACCTGCGGCATGAACAGGTGTTTTTCGGCCGGACGGCCGATTACGCGGCGTCCGCCGAGGGCCGCGCTTTTTTGGGGGGCGACGGCCATGCTTGAAATGCTCTCCTACCCCTTCTTGGCCCGGGCCCTGGCTGGCGGGCTGATGCTCTCCCTGTGCGCGGCGCTTTTGGGGGTGAGCCTGGTTCTCAAACGGTACGCCATGATCGGCGACGGGCTGTCCCACGTAGGGTTTGGGGCGGTGGCCCTGGCGACGGCCCTGGGTGCCGCGCCCCTGACCGTCGCCCTGCCCATTGTGGTGGCGGCGGCCTTCCTCTTGCTGCGGGTCAGCCAAAACGGAAAGCTCAAGGGGGACGCCGCTATCGCCCTGCTGTCCACCAGCGCGCTGGCCGTCGGGGTGGTGATCCTCTCCCTGACGACCGGCATGAATGTGGACGTGAACAGCTACCTGTTCGGCAGCGTGCTGGCTCTGAGCGGGACGGACGTGACGCTGAGCGTCGTTCTGACCGCCGTGGTGCTGGTGCTGTTCGCCCTGTTTTACCACAAAATTTTCGCCGTCACCTTTGACGAGAACTTCGCCCGGGCCACCGGCGTCAGGGCCGGGGTGTACAACACGGCGCTGGCCCTGCTGACCGCGGTCACCATCGTGCTGGGGATGCGGATGATGGGGGCTCTGCTGATCTCCAGCCTGATCATCTTCCCGGCGCTGACCTCCATGCGGATATGCAAGACCTTCAAGGGCGTGACCCTTTGCGCCGCCGTCCTTTCGGCGGTCTGTTTCCTGCTGGGGATGACCGGTTCCTACCTGTACGCCACGCCCACGGGGGCCAGCGTCGTCTTGGTCAACCTGGCCGCCTTCCTGCTGTTTTGGGGGCTGGGGCTGATCCCGTGGCAGGCGCTGCGTGGGTTGCTGCGCGGGGCGGGGCCCTGATGGTTTTCTCTGTTTTTTGTTTTTGCCATAGGAATCGTATCCCCCGCCGTGTTCGGCGGGGGTTTTTTGTTTCCAAAACGCCAAGGCTGAATCACGCCGCCCGGATGACGCGGCATACACTGGTGTCATGAGAAAGGAGAGACGCCTATGAGTCCGCCGTCAGAAAAGCCCTCCGCGCCGCCCCCTCCGCCGCCGCTGCCGCCGCTGCGACCGCTGCCTCCGCCGGGGTATCCGCCCCTCGCCGCGCCGGACTACGTCCCGATGCCCGGTTCCGGGCTGCTGCCCGAGGATTTGCCGCTGCTCAAAAACCACACCCACGCGCTGGTGTATGTCTGGCTGGCCGACGGCACGGGGCTCTGGGTCTTCCCCCTCCATCACCACCGCCGTTTCCTCTGCGGCTACCTTTGGGAAGATGGCCGGTGGCGGCGGGGGCGGATTGCCTTGGCGGACGTGGTCACGTATTTTTAATACGCCGTTTCGGCGAATTCACAACCAAGGGAGGCGCCCCCATGAATGACCCGGAGCGGCCGGCCGGCGACGAGCCCATGTCTTTGGAGGATTTTGTCAACCTTCCCACCACGACCGATTTTTACACCTTCTATACCCAGCCCTTTGAGGCGTACCTCGCCACCCACCCGGACATCCGCGTCGGCACGGTGCTGGCCAACAGGGTGGTCATCGCCTATGCCCCGGAGGGGCAGATGGAGAGCATTTATCAGGATCTGGGCGGCCATTTTTTGAACACTTTTCCTGAGATATACGGCCTGTTGGACACCGCCGCCTTTGACAGCGCGGGCATCTCTCGCCTCCAGCAGCAGCCCTATCTGAACCTGAGCGGACAGGGCGTGCTGTGCGCGTTTATCGACACCGGCATCGACTACACCCAGCCGTCCTTTCTCTATGAGGACGGCACCAGCAAAATCAAGGCCATTTGGGATCAGACCCTCACCGGGTCGCCGCCGCCCACGCTGCCCTACGGCGCGATGTTCACCCAGGAGCAGCTCAACCAGGCCCTCCAAAACGAAAACCCCTTTGACACGGTACCCCACCGGGACACCGTGGGGCACGGCACCTTCCTGGCCTCGGTGACGGCCGGGCGGGAACCCGGGAACATTCGGGGGGCGGCGCCCGACGCCGAAATCCTCGTGGTCAAGCTGCGCCGGGCCCGGCCCTATAATCTGGAGGTCAGCCTCTTTCCCCCGGAGCAGGAAAACGCCTTCGAGGCCAGCGACATCATGCTGGGCATCAAATTTTGCCTGGACAGAGCCTATGAACTGAACCGCCCCTGCGTCATCACCCTGGCGCTGGGCACCAACTTCGGCGGCCACGACGGCGGCAGTATGCTGGAGCGGTATATCAGCATCCTCTCCACCCAGGTGGGCATCGCCTTCTGCCTGGCCGCCGGGAACGAGGGCAACGCCCGCCACCACACCACGGGGCTGATCGCCAAGACGGGGGACGACCTGGACATCAGCGTGCAAATCCTGGGCAACTCGAACCGCTTTGGGGTTTACATCTGGTATCCGAGTGTGGACACCATTTCCCTGTCCCTCATCTCGCCCACGGGGGAGATGGTCAACCGCATCCCCTTTTCGGTGGGCACCATATATCAGCGCAGGCTGGTACTGGAAAACGCCTATGTGCGGATTTTCTACCATCAGGACGGCAGCCGCTTCGCCACCGTGCAGGTGGTTGACGCCACGCCGGGGTTTTGGCGCATCATCCTGCACGGCGACCTGATCAACAACGGCCGGGTGCACGCCTGGCTGCCCATGACCGGTTTTGTCGGCCCCGACGTGAGCTTTACCGAGCCTACGCCGGACAACACCATCGTCGTGCCCGCCACCGGCCTGGGGGGCATCGTGGTGACCGCTTACGACAGCAGTACCAACAGCCTGTATCTGGCCGACTCCTGGGGGCCCTCCGGGCTGCCCCGGATTCTGCCGGACTTCGCCGCCCCCGGCGTAAACGTCCAGGGCATCTACCCCACCGGGCCGGGACGCATGAGCGGCACCAGCGTGGCGGCGGCTGTCACCGCGGGGGCCAGCGCCCTCATGCTCCAATGGGGCGTTGTCCAAGGCCGGGAGCCGAGCATGAATTCCGACCGGCTGCGCGCCCTGTTCATCCGGGGCTGCGTCCGGGAGGAGAGCATTGTCTACCCCAACGAACAGTGGGGTTACGGACGCCTGGACCTCTTCCGGAGTTTCAGCGAAATGCGGGAAGCCTGACACGATTTGGCCAGGGCGCCCGCCCCCTCGGGGAAACCATTTTTTAGGAGGCCACACCATGACAACTTATAACACCGACCAGCCGGAGCAGGGGCGGCTGCAGATTTCGGTCTACGCCGGGGGCATCGGGACGCCCGCCACGGGGGCGGTGATCCGGGTCACCCCCAAGGACGACGACACCCACATCATCGACGAGGTCATCACCGACGATTCCGGCCAGTCCTCCGAGCTTTTCCTGCCCGCGCCGCCGTTGGAATACTCGATGGAGCCGG
>JAITQI010000073.1 GCA_031289065.1 Oscillospiraceae bacterium | reverse complement strand
GGAACGTCTATAAAAACCGCACCCTGCCCAACGTCACTACTGCTACACTGGTAAGCTACGTGAAGAAAAACCAGACGCTGGCTGCCAACGATACCATCACCGTCGCCGCCTTGACAGAGCTTGGCAGCGATCCTGGTACCGGCGCCGCCTCCACTATCGTGATCGGACTCCTGGTCGCGAACACCTACTTCTCCGTGGAAGGCAGCACTGGTTACCTCTACTACACCGTCCAAGTGGGCACCGAGATTAAGACCTACAAAGAAAAAGCCCCCGACGGAACCGGCTTGACCGCTGACAAGAATTCCATCATCAAGATCGACACGGTCAGCGAGACGAACGCTCTGGAGATCAAAACGAAGACCATCTACACCCCCGGCACACTGGCTGCCCTCAGCTCTCCTGGCTCGGCCAAAGCCTATGTCGCCGCCCTCGACGGCCTCCAGATCTTCCTGGGTCAGAGCAACAACGCCGCTGGCGCTTGGGATGCTACCGTCACTGAGTTCTCCCTCGACGGCACCAAGATTTACAAGGTCGCCGCTGACGGAACCGCTGTTGCCGCTACCTCCGCTGACCTGACGGTCACCGCGGTGGGCAGCACGACGAAGGGTGGCTTCACTGTGATTGCCTTCCTCAGCACGAACTCCGCCAACCCCGACAAGATCACCCACCTGTTCATCGTCGGCTAACCAACCGCAACCCAACAACAAGCAACAAAAGGCCCCCTGCGCGCAAGCGCGGGGGGCCTTTGCCGTGCCGTGCGCGTTGGGGGCGTTGGGGGGGGGCCCCTGTCAGGTCACCGTCGCCATCGACAGCCAAGTCTCCCGCCCGGCGACGCCATCGACGATCATCCCGTTCAAGGCCTGAAAATCCTTCACAGCCCTCTCGGTTTTGACGCCGAAGACCCCGTCGGCCTTGATCCCCGCGCCGTGGCGGTTGAGGGTTTCTTGGAGGCGCCGGACTTCGTCGGGGTTCTCCGCGCCTCGTTTGAGGGTAGGGTAGGCGGCCGGGCCGAAGCCGGAAACCCTGGCTCCGGAGACCATGTTTTGCCGCCAGGGGCTCTCCCGGACGTCCACATGGACGAAGGAGCCGTAGAGGCCGATGCCCCCGTCCAGCCCGGCGGCGTAGAGGGCCAGTTCGGCGGCGGCGGCGACGGTGTTGGGGGTGACCCCGGCCACGGCGATGTCGGCGGCCATGCCCCGCATGTGGTAGCTTTCGGCGGCCCCGCCGACTTTTTGGTTGTACGCCGGGGAACGGTAGCCGCTGTTGACGGCGATGGGGCGGGCCCCGCAGCGGGCGCGGATGTCCTCCAGGACAGGGGGCAGGCGGTCGTCGAGGAGAACGGGATCCGAGCCGTCCCGGCAGGCGAATTCGCCCACCCGGAAGTGAACGGCGACCCGCCGCCCGCCGTCGGCCTTTGCGCTGAACGTGTTTACACTCATGGTGCATCCCTCCTTGCCTCCAGTATACACCACAAGTCACCAAACGGGCAACAAAAATCGGTGAGACAGGGTGGGAAAGTTTGGAACGGGTGGGGCCTTACAGCCCCACCATCTCCGCGGAGCGCGCCCACAGCGCCCCGGCCAGGGCTTCGTCATGGGCCTGCGGTTTTTCCCGGCCCGCCTTGCCGGGCTTGTCGTAATACCCGCCGGAGGCCCAATCGCGGTCGGGGACGCCCTGTGCGAAATACGCCAGCCGCGTCCCGCCCTGTTCGGGGGTGGCCAGGAACACCTTCAGAAAGCTGTGGTACCCCACCCGGAAGAGGCTGCTGGTGTCGGCGGCGAAGTTGGTGGCCACCACGCCGGGGTGAAACGCCACGGCGGCCAGCCCCTGGGCGCGGTACCGGCGGTGCAGCTCCCGGGTGAAGAGGATGTTGGCCAATTTGGAGTCCCCATACGCGCCCCGGGGGGTGAAGGCCTTCAGATGGCCCAGGTCGTCCATGTCGATGTGCCCGTACAGCCGCGCCCCGACGCTGGAGGTGTTGACCACCGTCGCCCCGCTTGTCAGCAGGACGTCCATGAGCAGGCTGGTCAGCAGGAACCCGGCCAGGTGGTTGACCTGGAAGGTGCGCTCGAAGCCGTCCCCGGTCAGCGCCGGGCCGTGGAACATGCCTCCGGCGTTGTTGGCCAGGACGTCGATGCGGGGGCAGGCCGCCCGCAGCTTGTCCGCCAGGGCCCGCACCTCGTCCAGCTTTTCATAGTCCGCCGTGAAATATGTATCCGCCCCCACCGCCTCGGCCACCCGCCGTGTCTTATCCGGCGACCGTCCGACCAGCACCAGCCGGTGCCCGTTTGGGGTGAGCAGCCGCGCCGCCGCGGCCCCGATGCCGTCGCTGGCGCCGGTGAGGAGAATGGTTTTGGGGCTGGACATAGGAATGCCTCCTTTGTTTTTGGGGGGATTACCCCACCGCTTCTGAAATCTCCCACGAAAGCGGGTCCACATAAACCGCCAACGTCTGGAACCGGCGGATATGCCCGTCGTCCAAATACATTTCCGCGGGGGATACAACCCAGAGGAGAGGCGTACCGGACGCGGAAAATGTTGGGTCGTCAAGAGAAAGAAGGGGAGCCAGGCCATCCGAGGGCGTGAACCCCCGGCCCATGTGGTAGATTTGCGCGGAGGTCGTATCGATCCGGGCGAAAAAGACCGTCTGCATGATTTCGGATTCGTCCAACGCGGCGTCGTACAGGAGGAAGTCCCAAAACTCCCAAATTTATGTTTTTCAAAGCCATGGACAGTGTATCACGTATCATGGTCGTTGTCAAAAGGACCCGTATACAGCTACAAATCCGGAGCGGCCAACCATCGCGCCCCCCTCTTTCTTCATAAAAAATTCACCACATACCCGCCACATGCGGTATAATAGAGACATAACCCAACCCTACGAAACGAGGTGAGCGCGTGGCCCAACGTGTTTTGATTGTGGAGGACGACGGCAACATCGCCCAACTGTTGCGCCTGTATTTGGAAAAAGACGGCTTCACCGTGGAGGCCGCCCCGGACGGCGGCGCGGGCCTGCTGGCCTTTCGGCAAAACCCGCCCGACCTGGTGCTGCTGGACATCATGCTGCCGGTCATGGACGGCTGGGCGGTCTGCCGGGAGATCCGGGCCACCCACAAGACCCCGGTCATCATGCTCACGGCCAAGGGGGAAGTGGTGGACAAGGTGTCCGGCCTGGAGATGGGCGCGGACGACTACATCGTCAAGCCCTTTGACATGAAAGAAGTGCTGGCCCGGATACACGCCGTGCTGCGCCGGTACGCCAACGAGGCCACCGGCGGCAAACGGCTGTTTTTCGACAAACTTTCCATCGACATGGAGGCCTACACCCTGACCGTGGACGGCCGCACGGTTGACACCCCCCCAAAGGAGCTGGAGCTGCTGTTTCACCTGGCCTCCTCCGCCAACCGGGTGTTCACCCGCAACCAGCTGCTCGACGAGGTGTGGGGCTTCGACTACTTCGGCGACTCCCGCACGGTGGACGTCCACGTCAAACGCCTCCGGGAAAAGCTGGAGGCGGTCAGCGAAACCTGGACGCTAAAAACCGTCTGGGGCGTGGGGTATAAGTTCGAGGTCAAAGGGCCATGAGGAGCATTTTCTTCAAATCCTTCCTGCTGACCGCCGCGTTGATCCTCGTGAGCTTCCTGGCGCTGGGGGTCGTCTTTGTGGGGCTGGCCTCCAACCTGTTGGCCTGGGAACGGGAGGAGCAGCTGGGCGGTACCGCCGACATCATCGCCCAGTGGCGCGTGGGGTACTACATCAACGGCGACCAGCTCTCCGTACTGCCCGGTTTCCCCGAGACCCTCAATATGCTGGGGGAAATGGCCGACGCCAACGTCTTCATGGCCAACGCCTCGGGGCGGATTGTGGTTTGCTCGGACATCAACTGCGCTCATTTGGGCAAATTCCTGCCCGACGAGGCGGTGCGCAACATCCTGAACGACCAGCGCCTGTCCTCCACTGTGCTGACCGGGCTGTTCGACGACGAACGGGTCACGGTGGGCCGGGTTCTCCTCAGCCCCTCGGGGCGGGTGGGGGGCTATCTGCTGGTTTCGGCCACCGCCCAGAGCCATCGGCGCCTCACGGAAGGCTTTGCCCGCATTTTTTTCATGGTCGGCATGGCGGTGATGATCTTCGCCTGTCTGTCGGCCTATTGGAGCTCCCGGCGCATGACCGCCCCGCTGCGCCTCATGCGGCTGGCCTCCCGGCGTTTCGCCCAGGGTGACTTTGCCATCCGCATCCCCCACGGCGCGTCCGCCGACGAAATCGACGAGCTGTCCGAATCCTTCAACGCCATGGCCGACGCCCTGCAAAAGGCCGACGAGCTGCGCTCTGAGTTCATCGCCAACGTCTCCCATGAGCTCAAGACCCCCATGACCACCATCTCCGGCTTCATCGACGGCGTGCTGGACGGCACCATCCCCCCAGACAAGAGCGAGGAATATTTGGGGGCCATTCGGGACGAGGTGCGGCGTCTGTCCCGGTTGGTGTCGAGTATGCTGGGCATCGCCCGCCTCCAGGCCGGGCAGACAGTCCCCATCCGGCGCACCTTCGACATTGTGGATTTGGTCTGCCGGACGCTGCTGTCCTTCGAGGGGGCGGTGGAAAAACGCGGCCTGCGGGTGGAGACCGAGCTGCCCGGCGAGCCGGTCATCGTCCAGGCCGACCCCGACGCCATCACCCAGGTGGTCTATAACCTCTTGGACAACGCTGTCAAATACAGCCGCGAGAGGGGCTGCCTGTGGGTTTCCCTGATCAAACGGGGGGGCAAGCTCCACGTTTCGGTCAAAAACGAAGGCCCCACCATCCCCCCCGACGAGCTGCCCTATGTATTTGAGCGGTTCCACAAGGCGGACAAATCCCGGGGTGTTGACAGGGCCAGCTTGGGGCTGGGGCTGTATATCGTCAAAACCATTCTCGGCAACATGCGGGAGAGCATCACGGTCACCAGCGAGGACGGCGTCACGGAATTCTCCTTCACCCTGTCCGAGTCGAAACGGTGACACAAAAACGCCTTGTAACAAAAATCGTTACAAGGCGTTTCACACATTATCGCCGCCCAAACACCCGCCGCCCCAGGCCCTTGACCAGCGCCTCATACATCTTCACGTAAAACAGGGCTTCGGTGACGGGGGAGACCGCCAGCACCGAAAAAAAGACGATCAGCGGGTATTTCACCCACCACAGCAAGTTGAGGTTCTGTGTCAGCAACAGGAAAAACACATGCACAAAATACAGGGTAATGGAGTGCCGGGAGAGCCAGCCGATCCACGCCTGTTTGGCGAGAAGCCCCCGGACAAAGGGGATCGAGCTAACCAGGAAGGCCCCCAGAGAAGCGGTCAGGCCCCACAGCAGATAGCCGTCCCGGGGCGGCTGCTTGAAGGCCTGAAAGGTCAGCCCGTACCGGGACACCCAAAGGCACAGGAGGGCCGCCAAAGCCGCCGTAAGGACGGCGTACACGGCATAGTCGCGCTTTTCCCGGTGGGACACGGCGAAAACCCCCAGCATGGCGAGAGGCAAATAGCCGAAAGGGGTGGCCACAAGCTGGTCAAACAGGCTCTTGACAAGGGGCGGCGCGATCCGGTCCCCCAGGAGGAGCAGGAGAGCCTGGGCCCCAACCAGTCCGGCGAGAACCCAAAGCCGCCCGGCCCAATGTCCGGCCCCCAGCCGGGCCAGAATCCCCAGGAGCGGCGCGGCCAGCGCCACGGCGAAAAAGACCCGCAGCACCCATATGTAACCCACGTCGTCCAGCAGGAAGAGGCACTGGAGAAGTTTGCCGCCGGTGAAGGTCTCCCCGGCGGTGAGATGGACCAGGAGCAAATAGAGAACCCCGAAAACCCAGGCCGGAACCACAAGCCGGATAAATCGCTTGTACAGATAAGCGCCGAAGGCCTCCCGGCGTTGCAGGGACGAAACGGCAAAAGAAGCGCCCAGACAAAACGCCATGAGCGGCACGTCAAAGGTGCGCAGTTGGAACAGCTTGTCGGGCACCCCCGGGATGTGGGCCAGAATGACCAGCAGAAGCGCCGCCCCCCGAAGGGCGTCCAGCCGGGCGTCCCGCCGGAACACCGGGGCGGCGACCGCGGGCGGCGCGGTCAGATTGATCACAGCGTTCCCCCCATACGTCTCGAACGAACTAACGCGAACGAACTGAATTGCATTATATCAATCCCAACGGTCGCTTGTCAAATTTCCACAACGCAATCCAAGAATCCGTAACGGTTAACTTCCAATTCGTAATTTCTCGCGCCTTTGCCCTCTTATTTTTTGAAAATTCACGAAAAGAGCCTTGGCCGGGTTGACAGTCCGTGATATAATGTTTGCCGGAGATTCTAACCTGGGTGCGGTGTGCCGGTTGGGTTTCGCCAGCTGAAATCCCGACGCCGCGCACGATGGGCGGAACGATATTATACAAAAAGGAGACTGATTCCATGAAGTATGTCTATCTGTTTTCCGAGGGAAACAGCGGCATGAAAAACCTCTTGGGCGGCAAAGGGGCCAACCTGGCCGAGATGACCAACCTGGGCCTGCCCGTCCCCCAGGGCTTCACCGTGACCACCGAGGCCTGCGCCCGTTACTATGAGGACGGCGAGGTCATCGCTGCCGACATCTCCGCCCAGATCGACGAGTATATCGGCAGCCTGGAGGGCATCACCGGCAAAAAGTTCGGCGACGCCCAAAACCCCCTGCTGGTGTCGGTGCGCTCCGGCGCCCGGGCCTCCATGCCCGGCATGATGGACACCATCCTCAACCTGGGGCTCAACGACACGGTGGCCGCGAGCATGGCCGCCCTGACCGGCAACGCCCGGTTTGTCTACGATTCCTACCGCCGGTTCATCCAGATGTTCTCCGACGTGGTCATGGAGCAGTCCAAGGCCGAATATGAAAAGCTCATCACCGCCCTCAAAGCGGAAAAGGGCGTCAAACTGGACACCGAGTTGACCACCGAAGACCTGAAACAGCTGGTGGGTCAGTTCAAGGCCCTATACAAACAGGGGCAGGGCGCCGACTTTCCCGCCGACCCCAAAACCCAGCTGCTGGAGGCGATCAAGGCGGTGTTCCGCTCCTGGAACAACCCCCGGGCCATCGTCTACCGCCGCATGAACGACATCCCCGGCTCCTGGGGCACCGCCGTCAACGTCCAGTCCATGGTCTTCGGCAACATGGGCGAAGATTCGGGTACCGGCGTGGCCTTCACCCGCAACCCCGCCACCGGCGAAAAGAAACTCTACGGCGAGTTCCTGATGAACGCCCAAGGCGAGGACGTGGTGGCCGGTATCCGCACCCCCCAGTCCATCGACCAGCTGGCCCAGGTTATGCCCGCCGTGTTCACCCAGTTCTCCGACATCGCCCACAAGCTGGAGCAGCACTACCGGGACATGCAGGACATGGAGTTCACCATCGAAAAGGGTACGCTGTACATGCTCCAGACCCGCAACGGCAAGCGCACCGCCCCCGCCGCCCTCAAGGTGGCCGTGGACATGGTGGCCGAAGGCCTGTGCTCCAAGGAGGACGTCATCCTCAAAGTCGATCCCAAGCAGCTGGATACGTTGCTGCATCCGCAATTTGAGCCCAAGGCCCTCAAGGCGGCCAAACCCATCGCCGCCGGGCTGCCCGCCTCCCCCGGCGCGGGCTGCGGCCGCGTTTATTTCACCGCCGAAAAAGCGGTGGTCGAGGCCAAAAACGGCCCCGTCCTCCTCATCCGGCAGGAGACCTCTCCCGAGGACATCGAGGGCATGTACGCCGCCCAAGGCATCCTGACCGCCCGCGGGGGCATGACCTCCCACGCCGCCGTCGTGGCCCGGGGCATGGGCACCTGCTGTGTCGCCGGCTGCGGCGAGATCACGGTGAGCGAGGAAACCGAAAGCCTCACCGTGGCCGGGCAGACCCTCAAGGCCGGGGACTATATGAGCATCGACGGCTCCACCGGCAAGGTGTATATCGGCCAAATCCCCACCGTGGAAGCCACCGTCACCGGCGACTTCGCCACCTTCATGAGCTGGGCCGACGAGATCCGCACCCTCAGGGTGCGCACCAACGCCGACACCCCCAACGACGCCGCCCACGCGGTCAAGTTCGGCGCGGAGGGCATTGGCCTGACCCGCACCGAGCACATGTTCTTCGACGCCGACCGCATTCTGCCCATGCGGCAGATGATCGTGGCCAAGGACGAGGCCACCCGCCGTGTGGCGCTGGACAAACTGCTGCCCATGCAGCGCGGCGACTTCGAGGGCATCTTCAAGGCCATGGGCGAGCGCCCGGTGACCATCCGCCTCCTCGACCCGCCCCTGCACGAGTTCCTGCCCCAGAAGGAGGAGGACATCGCCGCCCTGGCCCGGGAGCTTGGCATCACCGCCGCCGCGCTCAAGACCACCATTGAAAACCTTCACGAGTTCAACCCCATGATGGGCCACCGGGGCTGCCGCCTGGCCGTGTCCTATCCGGAGATCGCCGAAATCCAGACCCGGGCCATCATCGAGGCCGCCCTCAATGTGCAGAAGGAAACCGGCCTGACCATCGTGCCCGAAATCATGATCCCGCTGGTGGGCGACGTCAACGAGATGAAGTTTGTCAAGGGCGTCATCACCACCACCGCCGACAAGATCATCGCCGCCGCCGGAGTCAAGCTGGTCTACAAGGTGGGCACCATGATCGAAATCCCCCGGGCCGCCCTCACCGCCGACGAGATCGCCAAGGAGGCCGAGTTCTTCAGCTTCGGCACCAACGACCTGACCCAGATGACATTCGGCTTCTCCCGGGACGACGCCGGCAAGTTCCTGGACGACTATTACGCCCGGAAGATTTACGAGTCCGACCCCTTCGCCAAGCTGGATCAGATCGGCGTGGGCAAGCTGGTCAAGCTGGCCGCCGAGCTGGGCCGCAAGACCCGCCCGGACATCAAACTGGGCATCTGCGGCGAGCACGGCGGCGACCCCTCCTCCGTGGAGTTCTGCCACTTTGCCGGGCTCAACTACGTCTCCTGCTCCCCCTTCCGGGTGCCCATCGCCCGCCTGGCGGCCGCCCAGGCCCGCGTCAGCGAACTGCGCGGCGGCGGAGACTTGGGGCAAAAGTGACGGACAATTGACAACCGAGAACGCGAAACCGGAACCGCTTTCCATTTGGGAGGCGGTTCCGGTTTTTTGTGCCCGCTTGACACCATAGCATAAAACGGGTATAATATAGTCAGAATATTACCATATGGGAGCTGATCCTATGCTCATCAAGGCGTCCGCCGCCATACGCCAAAACTACAATGAAATCGCCGACCTGTGCCGCCGGGCCAAAGAACCTGTCTTCCTCACCAAGAACGGCGAGGGGGACTTGGTCGTCATGGATTTGGAAACTTACACCCGCCGGGAAAAGATGCTGCAGCTCCGGGAAGAGTTGCTGGCCGTTGAGGAAGACCGTGCGGCGGGCCGTATGGGCGTCACCCCGGACGAACTCGAAAGTTACCTGGAGGGGATCCTCGGCGAGGCGGAACATGACACAATATAAAGTGATCGTAGCCGACCGCGCCAAGACCATGCTCGGCGCGTACATCAAGTTTCTGGCGCGGGTGAACCCGGCCGCCGCACGGGAGGCCAAGACCAAACTGCTCGCGGTGATCAGGTCCCAGAAGGATATGCCGGAGCGGTTTCCGTTTTTGGACGAGGCCTTTGTCCCGCGGGGGAAATACCGCAAACTGTTTGTGGACGATTGGTGCCTTGTCCTGTGTCAGATCAAGGGGCAAACCGTGTTCGTGGATTACCTCCTGGATTGTCGGCAGGACTATAGCTGGTTGATTCGTTGACCCTTTGGGATAAACTCCGATGTGGCGGGCGTGAATGCGCCCGCCGCATCGCGTTGCCTCCGGGCGACCGTTTCTTGTAACCAATCGCGCAAAACCTGTGTTATTATTAGTGACGGTCGTCAATGAAAACAAACGGGGGTGATTCGTTCTTGACAGACGCACACGCGCTGCGCGAGCTCAGGCGCGGCGACGCGGACGCCCTTGCGCGGCTCTTCGACAAGTACGGTGCGTATGTCACGACGGTTGTATACAATGTCATCGGCGCGCAAATGGCCTACGAAGATGTCGAGGAGGTGACCTCCGACGTATTCGTCGCCCTGTGGCAAAACGCCGATAAAGCGGAAGCGGCCAAGCTGAAAGCCTATCTCGGCAGTATCGCCCGCAACAAGGCCAAGAACAAACGGCGCCAGCGCCTTGACGCGTTGCCCCTTGAGGAGGACATACTCGCGGTTGACCTGGGGTCGCTCGAAGAGAAGGTCATCGACAGCGAGGAACGGCGGGCGGTACGCCGCGCCCTGGACGCCATGCCCCAGCCCGACAGGAACATTTTCCTGCGGCATTACTACGGGCTGCAAACGGTACAGGCCATCGCAACCGAAACGAGAATGACCGCCTCCGCCGTCAAACAGCGGCTCGCGAGAGGCCGCGAAAAACTGCGGGCCGCGCTCGAAAAGGAGTTTGGCAGATGAATAGAAACATATCCGACATGTTGGATTGTATCGAATACAATCCGCTGAAAACCAAGGCAAACAGAGCCTTATCTGTAGAAAGGGCAAGGAAATTAACGATGGGAAAAATCAATACGGAACCCGCGTATGCGCAGCGCAAATACCGTCCCCGCCGCCTGGCGCTGGCCGCGTGCGCGGCGCTGATGGCGGTCGTCGTGTCCGGCACGGCGTTCGCGGCGAACACCTTCGGCCTCCACGACCTCATCGACCAGGTGTTTGGGTGGACGGTGAACGAAGCGGCCGCGGTTCTCGAACTCGACCTTGACGCCGACTACCCCACCGCCGGGGGCGGGAGCTTTGGCGACAACCATTACGCCTACACCATGAAATCGGTGACCCTCTCCGCCACGGGGCTGACCTTCTCCTACGCCTACACCTTTGACGGCGCCTTGACGGCGTCGCCCCTGCCCATGTCCCTGCGGCTCGGCTTGAAGGACGGCGCAAAAATCGACGCGACCGTGACCGACTATACCGACGAAAACGGCGTGATCACCGCCACCGCGACCTTCCCCGAATCCGTAAACCTGGCCGAAGCGAGTTACATGCAGTTCGGAACCCCCGATTTCGGGCAAGCCGCCAGCGGCGACGGCATTATCGGCGGTATCCTCATCCCCGTGACGACCCCCAATGTGCTTGAGGAGGACAAAACCTTAGAGGATTGGGGCGGCAAACTTGACATTCTCCCCCCCGCGCAATAAAAGCGCCGCAACGGCCGACAACACCATATAATAGATGGGGAAAAACGAGAAA
>JAITQI010000070.1 GCA_031289065.1 Oscillospiraceae bacterium | reverse complement strand
CCCGCACCATCGTCCACTTCGCCGCCCGGGACGCCATGGACATCGAGGGCCTCGGCCCGGCCACCGTGGAACTGCTGCTGGCCGAAAACCTGATTGCCTCGCCCGCCGACCTCTACCGGCTGGATCCGGCCGCCCTGGCCCCCCTGACCGGTTTGGGGGAGAAATCCGCCGAAAACCTCCTCGCCGTCCTGGAGAAATCCAAATCCCGGGGGCTGGCACGGCTGCTCTTCGCCTTCGGCATCCGCCACGTGGGCCAAAAAGCCGCCCAGACCCTGGCCGGACGCTTCGGCTCTATAGAAGCGCTGGAACAGGCGACCGAGGAGGAACTGACCGCCGTCCGAGACATCGGCGCAGTCATCGCCCACAGTCTGCGCCTCTTCCTCGACAGCGCCCAGGGCCGCCATCTCATCCGCGCCCTCCGCGACGCCGGGGTGGATATGACCGCCCCCCTGACCCAGTCCGGCGGCCCGCTGGGCGACCTGACCTTCGTCCTCACCGGCACCCTTTCCCGCCACACCCGGGAGGAGGCCGCCCAACGCGTCGTCGCCTTGGGGGGCAAGGTGTCGGCCAGCGTGTCGAAAAAGACAAGCTACGTCGTCGCCGGGGTGGACGCGGGCTCCAAGCTCAGCAAGGCCCAGGCCCTGGGCGTCCCCGTCCTTACCGAGGACGAATGGGAAGCCATGCTGTGATCCCTCTATGGGATTTTCCGCCGCCAAAAACATATAGGACGACAGGCAAACCGATTTGGGGAGGGTGAAAGAATATGTCCTGTGATGTCGAAAGCTACCTCGCCCTGCTGGACGCCGCCTATGCCCTAGAGCCTTACACCGGCATGGTCGGCCAGGTTGCCGAACCATGACCCGGTATGAATCCGCCCCGGCCAAAATCAACCTCACCCTCGACGTGCTGGGCAAACGCCCGGACGGGTATCACGACCTGCGAATGCTCATGCAGACCGTCGCCCTGGCCGACACGGTCGCCCTGACCCACACAGACCGCCCCCGCCTTGAGGTCACAAGCAATCTGCCCTACCTCCCCGCCGACGGGAACAACCTGGCCGGCCGCGCCGCCGCCGCTCTCCTGACCCATCTGGGCCTGCCCCAAGGCGGCTTTCGCATCCAACTGGAAAAAAAAATCCCGGTCTGCGCCGGATTGGGCGGCGGTAGCGCCGACGCGGCGGCCGTCCTGCGGCTGCTCAACCGCGCCCTGGACGCGGGGCTGACCGGAGATGAGTTGAAGGCCGTCGCCTTCCACGTCGGCTCCGACGTGCCCTTCTGTGTGCGCGGCGGCACCCAGCTGGCCGAGGGACGGGGGGAACGCCTGACCCCGCTGCCCGCCCCGCCGCCCTGCCACATCGTGCTGTGCAAGCCGCCCTGCCCGGTGTCCACCGCCGCCGTGTTCGCCCGGTGGCGGGACAAACCCCATCACGCCCCGGATCACCTCGGGGCCGTGCGGGCGCTGGAAACAGGCAGCCTGCGGGAATTGGCCCGGCGGCTGTACAACGTCCTGGAAGACCTTGTCCCCTCCGCCACCCAATCGGACATCGTGGGCATCCGCACCGCCTTGCTGGACGCCGGGGCCCTGGGCGTCGTCATGAGCGGCAGCGGCCCCACGGTTTTGGGCCTCTTTGAAACAAAATCCGCCGCCCAAACCGCCTGGGACACGCTCTCCCCCCGGTACCGGGAAACCTATCTCACAGAGCCGGTGGGCCCGTCCCTATGAGGGCGTCTGGTGACGAACCTTTGTCTTTTTAACCTTCGATTTGTATAATTATCCCAGAAACAGTCCACAATGTGGGTGACGCAGTTCTCGTCGCAGGGAACCGGACGCCGAACATACCACAAAGGGGACTGTTTTTATGCGCAACATACGCCGCCGTCTCAAAGTTTGGGAACTCGCGCTGGGCATCGGCCTGCTCGCCGCCGTGCTGGCCGGGGCCTTCCTCGACCGCGCCGAAGCCGAGCTGTCCGACAGCCTCGTGCGGCTGCACGTCGTCGCCCAATCCGACGACCCGGCGGATCAGCGGGTCAAGCTGGCCGTGCGCGACCGCGTCCTGGCCTATCTGACGCCGCTGCTGGCCGAGACAAAAACCCCGGACGAGGCCAAAAACATCATCGCCCAAAACCTGCCCGAAGTGGAGGCCCTGTCCGTCCAAGTCCTGCGGGAGAATGGCTTTGACCTGTCGGCTCGCGCCGGGCTGGAACACGCCGCCTTCCCCACCAAGACCTACAACGGCTTCGCCCTACCCGCCGGGGACTATGACGCCCTACGGGTGGTCATCGGCGAGGGCCGAGGGCAAAACTGGTGGTGCGTGGTCTTCCCGCCGCTGTGTATGACGGCGGCCGAGGAGGTCACCCAAACCGCCGCCACCGGCGGCCTGTCCGACGACCAAATCGGCCTGATCACCGAGGACGGCGACAGTTACGTCTTCAAATTCAAATGCCTGGAATGGTGGGGCCAGTTGAAAGGATTCTTTGGGGCCTGAGCCGAACGGACGGCAAGAACGTATTTAAGGGGCGGCAAATTGTTTTGCCGCCCCTTAAATACGTCTGCGTCATCTTTGTTAGAACCTGATTTTTGTTTCAGCCTTCCGCCCCGCAACCCCCGGCCCACACCGGAATATCCGCCCCCGCGATTGTCTCCACATGGGCCATCGCCGCCTTGACCTTGTTCCATTCGGCGTCGGTGGCGAACACGTCGGGCCGCGTCTCCGCCTCGGCGTATTCGGGCGCGGGCAGCAGACGATAAGCGGTGCCGGTGGGGGAGGCGCTGTCCTGATAGCGATAGGAGAGGGTGGGCATGTAATCCGCCCCTTCCCATACCAGCGCCCCGGCCTTGTCCAACCGCACCGACACGCTGATCAGCATCCCATACTGTGTCTTGGGCTGGGGCGGATCCAAGGCGATCTGATCGGCGAAGAAATTGCCCAGGGAATAGAGGATCAGGCTTTCCCGCCCGTCCGGCCCCGTGTACCACTCGATGGGCTGGACACAGTGGGAATGCCCCCCCATGACGACGTCCGCGCCGCTGTCGCACAGGGCCCGGGCGATGTCCCGCTGGGTGTCGGTGGGCGCGTTGCGGTATTCCGCCCCCCAGTGCAGCGCCGCGATGACAAATTGGGCCCCCGCCGCCCGGAGGTTCGCGATGTCGGCCGCCATATCCGGCAGACTGTCCAAGCTTCCCGACGTAAACCGCCGCATGGCGTGGGGCAGCTCCTCGGTGGGGATCAGAACGCTCAAACCGTTGTCCGCGTCGGAATAACTCAAAATGCCCACCTTGAGCCCGTTTACCGCCACGATTTTGGGGGCGTCATACTGTTCCTGGGTTTCAAACGTCCCGGTGAAGTCCAGCCCGGCCCGCTCAATGTTGCGCCGGGTGGCCAACAGCCCGGCCCACCGCATGTCATAGGCGTGGTTGTTGGCCGTCAGCAGGAAATTGAAACCGGCCCCCTTCAGGGCGGGCAAAATTTCATAGGGCACGTTGAACTGAGGGTAGGACGAGGTTTTTTGGTTCTCCCCATAGGCGTCCACCGGGGCCTCCATATTGCAGACGGTCAAATCCCCGTCCAAATACGGGGCGATCAGGCTGAAATAGGGCGTGAAATCATACCCCTCGGCCGTCTTGGCCGCCCGCTGGGGGCCGATGTGCAACATAATATCCCCCGCCATCTGGATTTTGACCGTCGGCGTGGAGAAATCCGGCTCCGGCGTAGGTGTCGGCACGGGCGTCGACGTCGGCGCGGACAGGGAGGGCGGGGCGACCAACTCCGAAGGCGTCGGCGGGCGGGGCGACCCGTCCGCCACAACCGGCGCGCAGGCGGAAAACAGGAGCGCCAGCACAAGACACAGGCACAGCGCGCCGATCGGCTTCCGTTTTTTCCCCACGGCGGTCACCCGACCAGCCTCACGGCCGCCTCATGCACCCGGACAAGCTCTTTGGGAATCTCAATGCCCTGCGGGCAGCGGGACTCGCAGTAGCCGCACTGGACGCAGGCGGTGGCCTTGTGTTCCTCCGGGGTGTTGAGGACGTAGTTGTGAAGCCCCCAGCCCTGCTGGTACTGCATAAACCGGTTGTATTTGCCGAACAGCTCGGCGATGTCGATGCCCTGGGGGCAGTCGGCGCAGTAGCGGCACTGGGTGCAGGGAATGAGCGGCAGCTTGTCAAAGGCCTGGGCGATACCCCGTAACCCCTCCAGCTCCGCCTCTTTGAGGGATGTAAAGTGGGAGAAGGTGTTCACATTGTCCCGGCACTGCTCCATGCTGCTCATGCCGGACAGAATTACGTCCACATGGGGCAGGGTAGCGCAAAAGCGCAGCGCCCAGGAGGCGAGGGAGGGTTCGGGATCCAGCCCGCGCAAAACGGCCTCCATCTCCGGATACAGCCTGGTCAGCCCGCCGCCGCGCACCGGTTCCATGACGATGATCGGAATTTCTCGGTCGGCCAGCGCCTGATACAGCGTGTCCGCCCCCCGCTGGTGCCAGTCGGCGTAGTTGATCTGCACCTGGCAGAAGTCCCACTGGTTGTCGTCCAGGATGGGAGGGAGCGTTTCGTTTTTGTCGTGGAAGGAAAATCCGGCGAAGCGTATTTTCCCTTCGGCCTTCAGCCGCCGCAGGAAATCGGGCAACCCCAACGCCTTGGCCTTGGCCCAACCCTCCGCCCCGATGCCGTGCAACAGGTAAAAATCGATGGTCTCCACCCCGAGATTCTTGCACTGCGTCTCAAAAACGCGCTCGGCGTCCGCCAAGGTGTTGCACTCGCCCAGGGGCAGCTTGGTGGCCACGGTGAAGCTGTCCCTCGGGTGCCTCTCCACCAAAGCCTTGCGCAGGAAGGGTTCGGATTGGCCGCCGTGGTAAAACCAGGCCGTGTCGTAATAGGTGACGCCGTTTTCCAGCAAATAATCGATCATGGCCTCGGTCTGGGGATAGTCCACCTGGCCGTCCTTCTCGGGCATCCGCATTCCGCCGAACCCCAACCGCGACACGGTGATCCCCAGCTTGGAAATCTCACGCTTCTGCATGAGGCAATCACGCTCCCTTTTCTTTGGTGTAAAAAATTTCACCCTATGATTATATACCCACCGGGCGAACATGGCAAGAAAAACCGGGGCATGGCTGTAAAATATTTCCACAAATGCTCGAAAATCGCGAAAGTGCAACATGCACAAAAATTCGAGACGAAAAATAAATAAAAAATATAGATTGACAGTTTTATTGTTTTCGTGTAGGATAGACTTGATGGAAAAATTACCCTTCATGCACAGCTAAAGCGGACGAAGGAAGAGAGGGGCCCACCATGAAAAAGCATCTTCTTATCCACTCTTTTTGCCTCCTTCTGATCTCAGCCATCGCATTGACCTTTATCGTCGTCTCGAATCAGACTGACGGCTATATCTACAACCCAAAAGTCTACCGCAACGTTGTGTACAGCGGTTTAGGCCTCCACGAACCCACCTTTTGGGATTTCTCAACCACGGAAACGGAGATCAGGACACGTCTCGATGGTCTCATCGCCGTTTGCGAAGTCGCCGGCCCCAGCATCAACAAAGCCGATGTCCCCTCAGACGGCTACTATGTGCTCACCCCGATCCGCATACTGCAAATCCTCTACAAGGGAGATGAAGTGGAACTGGAGGCGGGCGATATCGAATACCTCAGGGAACCATACTTTTACGTCACGGAGGACACCGTCGGTTGGGTCGACTACTATGATTTGAACACACTGGGTATCACCTATGGGGGCTATGTGCCAATGGAGATGGGAAAGACATATCTTCTTTACTCAGCGTACAATCCCGACCGCGCCGACTACAACGGAAATCACACCCTTGGCACGTGTACAGAATGGGTCTACAGCCTCGACGGAGCCGCCGACACGCACCCCGGCGATAAACCTTACGACTATTATATTTACGCCGGTCTATGGTACGAGGTCATGTCCGCCTACGGCTCAGAAATCGGCCTCGACATGACCGACGCCACCCCGCCGCCTACCTACACACCCCCCACGCCGGAGCCCACGCCGGAACCCACGCCCAAACCGCCGGAGGAGATGACCCGAAGCGAACAGATCGAAGCGGGCCTCCTGTCCGCCAGGCACCCCCGTCTTCGCCTGTCCGACGTGGCTCTGCTGTTGCAAGCTGAAAAGAGAGATTCCATCGAC
>JAITQI010000062.1 GCA_031289065.1 Oscillospiraceae bacterium | reverse complement strand
TTCTACAAGGGGTTGGGGGCGCGGCTGGAGCGGTCGATCTACAACTTCTTCCTGGACACCCACACGGCGCGGGGGTACACCGAGATTTTCCCGCCCTACAGGGTCAACCGTGCCTCCATGACCGGCACGGGGCAGCTGCCCAAGTTCGAGGAGGACGCTTTCAAGCTGCAAGACTTCGACTATTTCCTCATCCCCACCGCCGAGGTGCCGGTGACCAACATGCACCGGGACGAGATTCTGCCCGAGGGCTCCCTGCCGTTGCGGTACTGCGCCTATTCGGCCTGTTTCCGGGCCGAGGCGGGCAGCGCCGGGCGGGACACGCGTGGGCTTATCCGCCAGCACCAATTCAATAAGGTGGAGCTGGTCAAGTTCGCGACGCCGGAAACCTCCTACGACGAGTTGGAAGCCCTCACCCGCGACGCCGAGGAGGTATTGCGCCTGCTGGGGCTCCCCTACCGGGTGGTTCGCCTGTGCGGCGGGGATTTGGGGTTTTCTTCGGCGATGACCTACGACATTGAGGTGTGGATGCCGTCCTACGGGCGATATGTGGAAATCTCCTCCTGCTCGAACTTCGAGGACTATCAGGCCCGGCGGGCGGGCATCCGTTGCCGCCCCGACGGCGGCAAGCCCCGGCTTGTGCATACGCTCAACGGTTCGGGCGTGGCGGTCGGGCGCACGACGGCGGCGGTGTTGGAGCTGTATCAGCAGGCAGGGGGAAACGTCGCTGTGCCGGAGGCGTTGCGTCCTTATATGGGTGTGGCACAGCTCCGTAATTAAAAATGAAAAATTAAGAATTAAGAATTATTTTTGGGGATCTGTTATGACCGGGGATATGGGGCGGTTTTTGGCTCTGCTGCTGGAGCGGAATGAAGTGCTTAACCTTACCGCTGTGCGGGAGCCCGGCGAGGCTGGGGTGCGGCATATTGAGGATGCTTTGGCGGTGTATGATCTGTTCCCGATGGGCGGGATGAGCCTGATCGATGTGGGCAGCGGGGGCGGGGTGCCGGGGATTCCTTTGCGGTTGCGGGATCCCTCTATCCGGCTGACCCTGCTGGACGCCACCGCCAAAAAAGTCGCTTTTTTGCGGGAGGCCTGTGATACATTGGGCCTTGCCGATGTGGACTGTATCGCCGCTCGGGCCGAGGAACAGGCCCGTCTCCCCCGCTTTCGGGACAGCTTCGACGGGGCGATTGCCCGCGGGGTGGCCCGGTTGCCTGTCCTGTGCGAGCTGTGTTTGCCGTTTGTTCGGCCGGGCGGGGTGTTTTTGGCCATGAAGGGGGCGGAGCCCGCGCAGGAGGTCGCCGACGCGGAGGGGATTTTGCGGCGGCTTTCCGGTCGGGTGAAAGAGATTTTGTCCTATTCCCTGGGGGACGAGATTCGGCATACGCTGGTGCTCGTGGAGAAGCTCGGGCCCACGCCGGCGGGGTATCCCCGGAGTTGGGCGAAGATCAAGCGAGAGGCTTTGGCGAGCGAGGGGTAAACTGGAGTTAATTAAGAATTAAAAATGAAAAATGAAAAATTGTGGTGCCGCTGCGCGGCGATTTGATTATCGCGCATGGCGCGAGGACATGGTTTTTCGTTTTTGTTCTTCGTTTTTGTCTTTAAATCCCTATCTTGCATCCGGTGGCGCTTCGGAGCGGCATTTAATCATCACGCGTAGCGTGATACATCAATTTTTAATTTATAATTTTTAATTCTTAATTTTACAGTGTGTCCAAAGGGCGCACGTAGGAGTGGCGTATGATCGAGTTTGACGAATACAAGGTGCGGCTCAACGCTCGGAAGGGCGATTTGGAGAGCTTGGGCAACGCCCTCGATTTGACGGGGGCGTTGCGGGAGCGTGCGCAATTGGAAGAGGAGTCCATGGCCGAGGGGTTTTGGAACGACTTGGCGGACTCTCAGCGCAACCAGAAGCGGCGCAAGCAGTTGGAGAACAAGTGCGCCGCCTTTGACCGGCTGAAGGGCCAATGGGAAGACCTGTATACCCTCTGCGACATGGCGTTGGAGGCGGGGGACGATTCTCTTTTGGCCGAGGTGAAGTCCGGGTTGGACGCTTTCGAGAAGGCGCTGGATTCCGCCCGATTGGCTACCCTCTTGTCCGGCCCCTATGACGATTCCGCCGCCCTGCTGACCCTTCACGCCGGGGCGGGGGGCACCGAGGCGCAGGACTGGGCCGAAATGCTGTTTCGCATGTATGTCCACTGGGGAGAACAGCGGGGCTACACGGTGTCCACGCTGGACTATCTGGACGGGGACGAGGCCGGGCTCAAGAGCGCCATGCTGCGCATCGAGGGAGAAAACGCCTTCGGGTACCTCAAAAGCGAAATGGGGGTGCACCGGCTGGTGCGCATCTCCCCCTTTGACGCCTCGGGGCGGCGGCACACGTCGTTTGCCGCCGTGGAGGTCATGCCGGAAATCTCCGACGATGTGGACATTGAAATCCGCGACGAGGATTTGAAGGTGGACACCTACCGCTCCGGCGGCGCGGGGGGCCAGCATGTCAACAAGACCGAGAGCGCCATTCGCATCACCCATGTGCCCACCGGGGTGGTGGTGGCCTGTCAGAACGAGCGCAGCCAGGTGCAAAACCGAGCCATGGCCATGCGGATGCTGCGCTCCAAGCTGGTCGAAATCAAGGAGCGGGAACACTTGGAGCAGGTGTCCGACATCAAGGGCGATCAGAAGGCCATCGAATGGGGCAGTCAGATCCGCTCTTATGTGTTCATGCCCTACACGCTGGTCAAGGATCACCGCACCGGCTGCGAGTCGGGCAACATCCAGGCCGTCATGGACGGGGGGCTGGACGCCTTTATCGACGCCTATTTGCGGGCTTCGGCTACCGGGGAATGGGCGAGGTAGAAGACAGATGAGAGCGGACAGAAGACAGACGAGAGATGAGAGACGACGGTAGGCGATAGATGGTCGCGGCGGGACAGAGGCGAGGGATTATGTTTGTTTGGCGAGATGTGGGTGGGGTTGGGTTTTTGACCTCCACGCTGCTTGATGTGGCTCATGGGTTTTCTACGCGTGTGGGGGGCGTGAGTCCGGCGCCTTTTGATACGCTCAATTTGGGGCGGGCCGGGGCGGATGGGCGGGAGAATATTTTGGAGAACTACGCCCGGTTCTGCGCCGCCGTCGGGGTCTCTCGGGACGCGTTGGTGTTCACCAAGCAGGTACACGGCGATTCGGTGCGGTCGGTGGGCCAAGAACAGGCGGGGGAAGGGCTGTATGGCGTTTCGCCGGCATGCGACGGGCTGATTACCGACGCGGGCGGGTTGCCGCTGGCTGTGTTTTCGGCCGACTGCGTCCCTGTTTTGCTGTACGACCCGGTGCAAAACGCCGTCGGGGCGGTTCACGCCGGGTGGCGAGGGACGGCGCTGGGCATTGTCCGGCAAGCGGTCGCGGCCATGCGGGACGCTTACGGGACAGACCCCGCCGATGTATGGGCCGCCGTCGGGCCGAGCATCGGCGTCTGCTGCTTCGAGACGCGGGGCGATGTGCCGGACGCGCTGACCGCTGCCTGGGGGGCCTTGGCCGCCCCGCATATCCGGCGGGACGGGCCGGACAGGTATCATGTGGACTTGAAGGGCCTCAACGCCGCTCTGCTGACAAGCGTCGGCGTTGCGCCCGAGCGGATCGACCTCTGCGAGGACTGCACCTGCTGCGGGCCGAAGCGGTATTTCTCCCACCGAAGGGACGGGGTGCGGCGGGGGCTGCAGGCTGCGATGATTTCGCTTTCGCGAAATTAAAAATTAAAAATTTCGGAATCGCGCTGTGCGCGATGATTGAATTGCCGCGTAGCGGCTCCTCAATTCTTAATTCTTAATTTTAAATTTTAAATTTCTAATTCTTCATGCTTCATTCTCCAACAGAACGGGGGCTTTTTGATGAAAACGCGACTGGCGGCCCTTTTGGTGGCCGTTCTGTTGCTGTTGCCGGTTGGGTGTCAGGGGTTGGAGGACTGGCTGTATGAAAAGGAGTCCGCGCCGGGGGGGGCGTTGCCCTCACCCACGGCGGCGCCGACGTTGCCCACCAGCCCGCCCCGCAACGGATTGTTCGGCGTGCCCTGGTCGGGGCTGTCAACCGTCGCGCCGCTGGTCAACGACAACCGTTTCGACGCCCAATGGCTGCCGCTGGTCTACGAGGGGCTGTTTGCCCTGGACGAACAGTTTCAGCCCCAACCGGCGCTGTGTACCCGGTACACGACGGCGGACAACCGGGTCTTTTTGTTCACCCTGCGTTCCGGCGTCCTGTTTCACGACGGGGCCCCTTTGACCGCCGAGGACGCCGCCTGGTCGCTGAACGCCGCCAAAGCCTCTCCCCTCTACGCCGCACGGTTGGCCGACATGGTTTCCGCCCGGGCGGCGGACGAGATGACCCTGGAGGTAACCCTGGCCCGGGCCGATCCCCGTCTGCCCGCCCTGCTGACCACCCCCATTGTACCCGCCCTGTCCGCCGCGGGGGGTGGCCCCGTCCCCGGCACCGGGCCGTATCGCCCGGTGACCGACGCCGAGTTTCCCCATCTGGCGGCGCAGGACGCCTGGTGGGGGACGGCCAAGCCCCTCATAGAGCGGCTGGAGCTGGTGCCCGCCGCCTCGGGGGACAAGCTCATCTATGCCTTCGAAACGCGGGCGCTCAGCCTGGCGGTGTACAACCCCTCCGACCCCACCGGGGTCAACTTCCGGGGAGACTACGAGACCTGGCCCTATGACACGCCGATTTTGGAATTTGTCGGTTTCAACACCGCCCGGAAACCCCTGGACGACCCCCTCCTGCGCCAGGCGCTGGCGGCGGCTGTGGACAGGGACACCGCCGCCAAAACCGAGGGCCGGGGCGTCGCCGCCGTCCTGCCCATCCCCACGGTCAGTCCGCTGTACAACGCCAGCCTGGCCGGGGCCTATGGCTTCGACCTATCCCGGGCGTCCACCCTACTGCGGGGGTTGGGCTACGAGGACCACGACAGCGACGGCCTGCTGGATCTCCAATCCGGCTGGCGGCTGTATCCTCTGACCCTGAACCTACTGGTCTGCGGGGACAATACCCTGCACCTGGAGGCCGCCCGCCGGATCGCCGACACCATGGCCGGGATCGGCGTGGATATACAACTGACGCCCCTGCCTCTCACCGCCTTCCGGCAGGCCCTGGCCAAGGGGGCGTTCGACCTCTATTACGGGCAGGTCACCCTGGCGCCCAACTTCGCCCCCACGTTGTTTTTCGCCGGCGGGGCGCTGGGCTACGGCGGCTACAAGGATCCCGAGACCCTGGCCCTTTGGGGGGAGGCCGCCGCCGCCCTTTCGGGTTCCGAGGCCCAAACGGCCTTTTGGCGGCGGTTCCTGGAGGAGGCCCCCATCGCGCCGGTGCTGTTCGAGCGGCAGTCCCTGCTGACCCAGCGGGGGCTTGTGGTCAAGCCGGGGCCGACGTGGGACAACCTGTTTTTCAACCTCGCCCAGTGGGGGCCGGAGGACTGAGCCCGTTTGCCGTCCCGTCGGCGGGCGCCGACTGATATTTTGCCTGCACGAAAGAAAGGAGCGTTTTCCATGCCAGAACTAAAGGGATCCAACACCGAGAAGAACCTGCGCACCGCGTTTTCCGGGGAAAGCGAGGCCCGAACCAAGTACACCTATTACGCCTCCCAGGCCAAAAAAGAGGGGTATGAGCAGATCGCCGCCATCTTCCAGGAGACGGCGGACAACGAGAAAGAGCACGCCAAGCTCTGGTTCAAGGCCCTCCACGGCGGCGCCGTGGGCCCCACCACGGAAAACCTGGCCGACGCCGCCGCCGGGGAGCACTACGAGTGGAGCGACATGTACAAGAACTTCGCCGAGGAGGCCCGCCGGGAGGGCTTTGCCGAGCTGGCCTTCCAATTCGCCCAGGTGGCCGAGGTGGAAGCCGAGCACGAGAAACGCTATCTGACGCTGCTGCAAAACATCAAGGAGGACCTGGTGTTCAAGCGGGGGGAGAAGGTCTTCTGGATCTGCCGCAACTGCGGACACATCCACGAAGGGCCCGCCGCTCCGGAAAAATGCCCGGTCTGCGCCCACCCCAAAGCCTATTTCCAGCTCTGGACGCAGAATTATTGAGAGAACCAAGTACGTTGAGGCGAGGCCGTTTGGCCTCGCCTTTTGTGTTTTTTGGAGGGACAGGGAGCTGAGAAGTTGATGAGAATCTCCCGGGAAACGCCGCAGAAATCGTTGCGGCGCAATATATTCTCTTTTTTGGGAATGCGCAAAATACCGGTGTTTGACTGTCTTTGAGCCCGGCGTGAAAATTTTCTGACGGGTATTTCATGCCGTTTGGTTGTATGATATAATAACAGGGTAAAATTTCGACCTTTAACCTGGAACCTGTGGAGTGTGTTTGCGCGTGAAACCTTTTCGTCTGGCCCCCTCTCTGCTGGCCGCCGACTTTGTTCGCCTGGCGGCGGAGATCGAAAAAGTCCGCCGGGCCGATTATCTGCATCTGGATGTGATGGACGGGCACTTTGTCCCCAACATCACCTTCGGCCCGCCCCTGCTCCGCCGGGTGTGGGAGGTGTCTCCCCTGCCCTTGGACGTGCATTTGATGATCGACACCCCGTCCCGCTATGTGGACGCCTTTTTGGACGCCGGGGCGGACATCCTGACCCTCCATGTGGAGGCGGACACGCCGGAGCGCCTGCGGGCGGCCCTGGCCGCCATCCGCGCCCGGGGCCGCCAACCGGCCCTCACCCTGCGGCCGAGCACGCCGCTGTCCGCCGTCGCCCCCTTCGTGTCCCTGGCGGACATGTTGCTGGTGCTCACGGTGGAACCGGGGTTCGGCGGGCAGGGTCTGTTGCCCGGCTCGCTGGAACGGGTGCGGGCGGCGCGGTCGCTGCTGGACGCGCTGCACCCCGACTGCGAGTTGGAGGTGGACGGCGGGGTCACCCTGGACAACGCGGCGGACCTTCTCGGCGCGGGGGCCAATATCCTGGTGGCCGGGAGCGCCGTCTTCGGGGCCGACGACGTCCCCGCCCGGGTCAGCGCCTTCCAACAGCTGGCCAGGGGCTGATATAGACACCACAGCAATATCCCGCCGAGCGGCGGGCGATATATAGAGCGTTGGACGAGAAGGATGGGATGACGAAAGTGAAAAGCCGCGTTGTTGTCACAATCGGAGGGCAGGAGTTTACCCTGCTGGCGGAAAAAAATGAGGACTATGTCAAACGGGTGGCCGCCCGGGTGGACGAGGAGGTCATGACCATCTCCAACAGCCTCAACGCCCCCGGGGCCCAGGTCGCCCTGCTGGCGGCCATCAATCTGGCCGAGGAGTCCCTGCAGGCCATCGAGACCGCCGACAGCCTGCGCCGCCAGCTCAAGGACTTCCTGGAGGAATCCTCCCGCCTCAAACAGGAAAACGCCGACCTCAAGCGGGAGATGACCCGCCTCAAGAAACAGGGCTCGGTGTAACAGATTTTTTGACAGTCGCCCAGAGACCCCGTTCTGTCCTCTGTTCTCTGTCGTCTGTCTTCTGATGGGGTGGCTTTTTTGGAGATACTGGCGCCCGCGGGCCGTTTCGACTGCGTGGCGGCGGCCGTGCGCAACGGCGCGGACGCCGTCTATTTGGG